>CAWVZQ010000026.1:0-16347 GCA_963934405.1 uncultured Opitutales bacterium
ACGATCAACTCGTGACCGGTGATGAAACTACCCGCCTTGTCGGAGGCCAAAAGTAGGGTCGCTCCGATGAGTTCATCCTTATTGCCGAAACGGTCTATCGGGGTGTGCCTCATTATCGATTCGACTCGGTCGGGAGTCAGCACCTTTTTATTTTGTTCGGCGGGAAAGAATCCCGGAACCAACACATTAACTCGTACCTTTTGCGTCGCCCACTCTCTGGCGAGGTTTTTGGAGAGGTTATGTACGGCTCCCTTTGTTGCGGAATATGTAAATACGCGGGAGAGAGGGTTGAGTCCCGAGATTGAGCCCACGTTTATTATGCTTCCCCCTTCGCCACGCTCCACCATGTGTTTCCCGAAGGTTTGGCAGGCAAGAAAAACGGCTTTGAGGTTTATGTCGAAAATTCTTTGGAATTCATCTGCCGGAATGTCGAAAAAAGGTGTCGGTGAATTTATTCCGGCTCCGTTTACCAGTATGTCGACCTTGCCCGACCTCTCCACCACTTGGTCGAGGAGGTTTTGCAAACTTTCGGTTTCCCCCACGTCGCAAGGCACGAAGTAAGCCGATCCCCCGGCTTCCTCGATTTCATTGGTTTTTTGCTGAGCCTTTTCCTCGTTGCGGCCAACTACCACGACTTCGGCGCCGGCTTTTGCAAGTCCCGTGGCCATTGCCCCGCACAATTCGCCGGTACCTCCAATGACGACGGCAGTTTTCCCCGAGAGGCTAAAAAGTTCTTCTAGATAATTCATGCTTTTGGTTTATGTGTTCTCTTCAATTAGCGTACCACTCGGGCTCCGCCTCCACCTTTAACTTTTTCGACTTCCGCCAAAGTGGCCATCGAGGTGTCTCCCGGAGTGGTCATGGCAAGAGCCCCGTGAGCGGCCCCGTATTCAACGGCTTGCTGGGGGTCGCCCGTGGCGAGAAACCCGTAGATTAGGCCCGATGCAAAACTGTCCCCGCCTCCCACGCGGTCGAGGATTTCGAGATTTTTTCGGTGGGTGGCTTCGTAAAAGCTTCCGTCCGCCCAGCAGATGGCCCCCCAGTCGTTTATTCCTGCGGACTTGACTGTTCTCAAGGTGGTGGCGGTGGCCTTGAAGTTGGGAAAAGCGGCAACGGCTTGCTCGATCATGGTTTTGAACTTGTCCACCTCGATGTTGGATATGTTTTCGTCCAAACCTTCTACCTCGAAACCGAGGCAAGCGGTGAAGTCTTCCTCGTTGCCGATCATGACGTCGACGTGTTCGGCGATGCGACGGTTGACCTCTCTTGCTTTTTCTCGCCCGCCGATCGACTTCCAGAGGGAGGGGCGGTAATTCAAATCGTAAGAGACAATGACTCCATGTTTCTGAGCTGCCCGAACTGCTTCGATGACGACCTCGGCGGAACTTTCGGAGAGGGCTGCGAAGATACCTCCCGTGTGTAACCAGCGGGCACCTTGCTTCCCGAAAACCTCTTCCCAGTCGATATCGCCGGTTTTCATTTGAGAGGCGGCCGTATTCCCCCTGTCCGATGTGCCTGCAGCACCCCGCAGTCCGTATCCGCGTTCGGTGAAATTGATGCCATTGCGCACGTCACGGCCGATACCGTCGAAAGGCGCCCAGCGTATCAGGTCCGTATCTACCCCACCTTGTAGTATGAAATCTTCGAGCAGGCGGCCAATGTCGTTGTCTGCGAAAGCTGTGGCGATGGCGGTTTTCAAGCCAAAGCAACGCCGCAGTCCTCGGGCTACGTTATATTCTCCGCCACCTTCCCATACTTCAAAGGCGCGAGTGGTGCGGACTCGACCTTCTCCCGGATCGAGGCGAAGCATGATTTCACCCAGGGAAACAAGATCCCAGCGGCATTCTTCGGCAGGACGTATATCTAAAACTGACATGATGGAGTTTGTTTGTCTGAATATGGAATAGACTTAGCTAGAATTTTTGAATTGCGGTCCGAGTTTCAAGAGGCCACTGAAAGCCTGTTGCGGTCCCACTTTTCCAAGCCGCATTGTTCCGCGACTTCGTCGAACTCGTCGAGTTCTTTTTCGCTGAATAGAAGACCGCCGTTTAATTCCGAGCGTTCGGCAAAGCGCGCCTCGAGTTGACCGGGCATAAGACAGTTCTCGTTCCCTTCTTTGAGAATGTCGTCCAGAACCGCCTTGAGGTTTTCGCTCTGCGTGCGTTGGTGAGCGAAACATCCGGCGTCGAAGACTTCCGGATGAATCACTTGAAAAAAGAAATTGCAGCAATACTTTTCGCCCGAGAGGTTTCCCGGTATGCCGCGAATAGTGGAGAGGGATCCGCCGGTCATGGCCCCGAGGATTTCGTTGAGAAGTCCTAGGCCATAGCCCTTGTGCGCGGCAAAGGGTAGGAGGGCTGCCGCGGCATTAGGGTCAGTGGTGGGTTGACCATCCTTGTCTACCGCTGCATTGGGAGGAAGTTGTTGGTTTTCCCGTTTGAGCTGTTGAACGCGACCCATGGCAATGACTGAGGTTGCCCAGTCGATGACTACGGGGAAACCGATGGCTTCAGTCGTTGGCAAGCCCCAGGAGTGAGGGTTTGTTCCCAAGGTAGGCGTTTTACCTCCAAAGGGGACGACCTCGGCGAGGGTGGAGGTGCAGTTTGTGTAGGCGTAGTAGCCTTTGTGGGCGGCGTGCATTACGTAACCTCCACCCCAAAGGTAATGAAAGGCATTGTCTATCGCCACGGTTCCCGAGCCATGCTTGTCTGCCATTTCGATGCAGGTGTCGATCGCTTTGTAGGCCACGGCTTGGCCGAGCTTCTTGTTGGCATTCCAAGTTTGACAGGCGTCGAAGCGGCTTTCCTTTACTTCAATGGTTGCGCCTGGCGTGCAACCACCCACGGTCGAACCGAATAATTCGTCCAGATGGAGAGCCTTGAGCGCGTTGTGGGTGCGAATGCCATGCTTGGTGGCGTAAGCGGAAAAGGTTGCCGCTGCCGAGGATTCGTCCGAGTTGAAACCCCGGTGTTCGAAAACATTGCGCACGAGGGTGTCGTGAGACTCTTGCGGTACGACGTAAAAAGTGTCTTCCATGAGAAAGGGAAAAAGATAGGTTTAATTGACTTAGGTGACAGGAGAAGGAATGGGAGCGTCGTTCGCTTGGGCCAATGGTTTCTCGCCTTTCAAAACATGGATGAGATTGCGAACGGCCATGCCTGCCTGACGCTGAACGGATTCGTAGGTTCGAGAGCCGATGTGCGGAGTGATCACTGTGTTTGGGGCGGATAGCAACGGATGATCCGATGCCGGGGGTTCTTCTTCCATGACGTCGGTTCCGTAGCCTCCTAGCTTTCCGGATTCGAGAGCCTCCACCATGGCGGAGGAGTCGACTAATTCACCCCTTGCGCAGTTAAGAACGATAGCTCCGTCCTTCAGCGTGGCGATGCTCTGGGCGTTCAACATGTAACGAGTTTCAGGTGTCAGGTTGACATGTAAAGAAACTACGTCCGCGTCTGCCATCGTTTCGCCAAGCGAGGAACAACGTTTTACCTTGTGAGCATCGGCAAACTCCTCGTCCCAGTAAAGGTCGAAGGCCTTCACTTCCATACCGAAGGCATTTGCTCGTATGGCGACTTCCTTGCCTATTCTGCCCAGACCCACGATAGCGATGGTTTTGCCCATGATCTCGTTGCCTGTGAGGCGTTTCCATTTTCCACTTCGGGTTATGTTGGCTTCCTCCACCAAGTTGCGAACCAGAGCCAGAAGAAGGGCAAAAGTATGTTCGGCAACCGTCGTATGGTTGACCCCGGGGCAGAAAGTGACGGGGATTCCCTTTGCCGTGGCGTGCTCCATATCGATCTTGTCTATACCTATTCCGTACTTGGCGATCACCTTGAGTCGTGGAAGCGCTTTGTCTATGACGCCCGCCGTGATTGAGTCGTCTCCGCAAAGAAAGGCGTCGAGGTCGCCGGCCAGTTCGAGCATTCGCTCTTCCGATAGCGGACCGCGTTCGCAGACGAGTTCATAGCCTTCGTCGGCAAGCAATTGATGATGTTCGCCTGGCGTATCTTGAAAAGAGGTGGTGGATACGAGTACTCTTAGCATAGGAAAAACCTTATTTAGCTAGGCTCGATCAACTGTTCTCGCAAGGCAAAAAGCCAGTTGCCATGGGTGCTTTGCGCCTTTTTCTATGTTTCGGACAAAAGCTGTCTCTCAATCAACCTAAAATCTAAATAACAATGAGCAAAGGAACCAAGATTCTCACATTTTTCGGATTGGCGTTAGGAGCATGGCTTGTAGCCCATGCCCAGCTTTCACAACCACCCTCCGGGGGACCGCCATCCACTCCGCCAAAATTACCGACTCGCATTCCGCCACCGCCAAGTTTCTCCATGTCGGGTAGCGATACGGGCAAATTTCAAATCGTCAGCGCCGAGTACTATTCCCAAGATGCAACGCCTTTTCTCTACAAGCGACTCGTGAAAGTCGATACCGAGACCGGAGAAGCTTGGGTTCTCCATTCCGCTAGGGGAGAACGTGGTGAAGTACGCAAGTGGCTGCCTATGCTTGGTCAGTGAGGTTCTTGCGTTGCGGTCTGGCCTAGAGACTATGTAAAAATATCTTACTAAAGTTCTAGTGCTCGCAAACGCATGCGTATTCCTTGAAGTCGCAGATGGTGCAGTCACTGAGGTTTAGATTGAATTTTTCTGTTATCGGATCGGATTCCTGAGTACTTTTAATTGTCACTATGACAGGCAGAGCTTTGCCCTTCGGGAAGGATTGATTTGAGATTAGCGAGTCGCCGTCTTTGGAGAATTCGAGGTTGGTGGGGTTTGATCGGTTTCCACCAATTAAGGTGACGATTTGATCCCCGATGGGGACGACCTTCCGGTCCGTCACTGCCGAGATGCGAATTTTTAGATCTTCTATGACGAGGAATTCGAGGTGAGGCGTTACCGAGGTGATGAGTCGTCCGCCGTTGGGGCCACCTTCCTTTTGGTGCGCCGCGTGGTTATCCGGCTGAGCGTGATGGTGATCGTCTTTTCCGTTGTGGCTATGCCCATGTCCATGTTTTTCGTCGGGCTGGTGTCCATGGTCATCATTGCAAGATGACCATAGAATGGTAGCCAGAGTCGCCGTGATCGTGAGAATCTTCCGTGCCGTTTGTTTCATCTTTGAGTCCTTCTTATTTTGTTTGTGGTTTTTCGTTTTTATTAAATCAAGTGTCTGGATTGAGATCCTTGGCAAGGATCGATTCAACCGGTTTGCGACAGAATGCATAGAAGAGGGAGGGTGTGACCGCGAGACCGAGGAGAGTCGAAGTGACCAAGCCACCCACGATGGCGATGGCAACGGGTCCGAGAATTTCTCGTCCCGGTTCATGGAGGGCTAGAAGGATTGGGACGAGCGCGATACCGGCGGAGAGAGCCGTCATGAGGATGGGCGATAATCGTTCGAGTGTACCTCGTTCGACCATTTGTCGAGTGAAACCTTCCCCCTCATTACGCATGAGATGTAGGTAGTGGGTGAGGAGCATGATGTTGTTGCGTGCGGCAATCCCGCTCACGGCGATAAAGCCGACCAAGGTGGCGATGCTTACATTGTCTAGCTTGTACTTGGTGTAGAGAACGGCGCCAACGAGAGAAACGGGAATGATGCCTAGGGTAAGAAAGGCAAGAGCGAAGCTTCGGTAGTGGCCGTAGAGAAGGAAGAAAACGAGAATGAGAAGAATTGTTGAAGCATAGAATATTGCCGAGGTGGCTTCTCGTTGCGCTTGGTATTCGCCTTCAAGGGAGATGGAATAACCTTTTGGCAGTTTTACTTTTTCGGTAACTTCTCTTTGAAGGCGTTCGACCGCGGCATTGAGATTCTCTGTCGTTGGGTTGATGGAGACGACGAAGCGTCGCTGCGAGTTCTCTCGGAGTATCATGTTCGGTCCGGTTGCTCGGCGTATGTCGGCGACCCGTTCGAGAGGGATTCGTTGACCGCTTAGAGTGTCAACATAGGTTTGCTTGAGACGCTCTGGGTTTTCCCTCCATTCCTGCGGCAGTCGCAGCACAAGGTCGTATTTTCGTGTGCCCTCGTAGATTTCGGCGACTTTTTCGCCCGCCATGAGGGTCGCGAGTTCTTCGTTGAGGTCGCCGGGCGCAACGCCATAGGCAAGAGCCCGTTTGCGATCCGGTTCTATTCGCAACTGAGGAACGGAGGCTTGTTGCTCGGTTCGGGCTTCCTCGAGACCGGGAATGCCGCGGGCGACGTCGGCGATTTGAGAACCGAGGCGGCGAAGTTCATCGAGGTCAGGGCCAAACACCTTCACTGCAACTTTTGCGGAAACACCACTTAGCATGTGTCCGACACGGTCCGCGAGTGGTCCGCTCATAGAACTGAATGTGCCCGGGATGCTGCGCATGGTTGTCCGAATATCTTCGATGACTTCCTTCTGCTTCCTCCCCGACGATTTGTCGAACTCGATATCGAATTCAACGGTTGAGACCGGTACCACGTGATCTCCCCGTTCCGCCCTACCTGCCCGAAAACCCACGCTCTTGATGTCGGGGATACTGAGGAGCAGATCTTGTCCTACGTGGGCGAGTTCGGTGGTGGTCTTGAGCGACGTTCCCGGTGCTGTCGTCATGGCGACGAGCGCTGAGGGTTCCTGAAAAGGCGGCAGGAAATTCCCGCCCATGTTCTTGAATGATTGATAGCTCAACCAGAGTAGTCCTCCCATTATGGCCAAGACCATGAAGGGTTGCGAAAGCGAGAAACGTAACCAAGTAGCGGCAAAGGCGGATTTAATCCATCGGGTAAGAAAACTGTCGTTTGCCCGTGCTTTGCAAAGTTTATCCGGCAGAAGGTAGGAGCAGAGAACCGGGATGACTGTAAGGGCTACCAGAAAAGAGGCTGTCATGCTCACGATCGTGGCGATGGCGATTGGCGTGAACAGTCGGCCTTCCACTCCGCTTAGAGCGAAGAGAGGAAGGAATACTAGAACGATCAAGAGGGTGGCGTAGAATATGGATGAGCGTACTTCACCTGAAGCGTCTGCTATGACTTTTATTCTGGATTCTGGATTTGTAAGAGCAGCGTTTTCTCGGAGCCGTCGAAAAATATTTTCCATGTCTACGATGGCGTCGTCCACCACCATCCCGATGGCTACGGCCAATCCGCCAAGGGTCATCGAATTGACGCCGACACCGAGCAATTCGAACACCAATGCAGTGATCGCAAGAGAAAGAGGAATGGCGGTCAGAGTTATTAGGGTGACGCGCAAGTTGAGTAGAAACAAAAAAAGAACAATACTGACTAGCAAAGCTCCGTCCCAAAGAGCTTTTTCTAGATTTCCGACGGCGAGGTCGATGTAGTCGCTCTGCTTGTAAAGTGGAATGATTTCGGTGCCGGTTGGTAGTGAAGAGCTTAATTCCTTCAAGGCTTGTTCTAGTTTTATCGTTAAGTCGAGGGTGTCGAATCCGGGAGATTTTCTAACGCTCATAACTACTCCCGGGTAACCTTTGGGGGCTTGATCGGGGCCGTTCGTATCGTGCCGAACGCCCATTCCCGCGTCCCCGCGCATGGGTTCGACGCCCCAAGCAACCTCGGCTACGTCGCGAATGCGAAGCGGACGGTCGTTGCGATAAGTGACCACAATGTCTCCGATGGCATCGAGATCCTTGGTCATGGCCAAATTGCGAACCATGATCTCTTGAGTGCCTTCCGTGAGAAATCCGCCGGTGGTGTTTTTTACGGATGCGGCAGTCGCCAAACGTAACTGTTCAAGGTTTATTCCATGCCTTAGCATTTTTTTGGGATTTGGTCGCACCTGAATCTGTTTCACGCCACCTCCCATAGTCTGGATTTCAGCTATCCCCGGGATCGCCTGAAGGCGGCGGGAGACCACCCAATCCGCGAGGCTTCTAAGATCTCGAGGGTTGGTTGCGCCTGTGGTGTCCATCAATCCAATGAGCATTACCTCGCCCATTAGCGATGTGACCGGGGTCAAGTGGGGACGGATTCCCGGAGGTAGTTCGGACGTCATGCTTGCGAGGCGTTCCTGAACGAATCTCCGAGCATCGTAAATGTCCATGTCCCAATCGAATTCGACGAACACGAGTGAGAGCGATACGTCGCTTGTGGAACGAAGACGATCCACGCCTGTCACACCCATGAGGGCATTTTCGAGCGGTATGGTCACGAGAGTCTCGATCTCCTCGGGAGCGTATCCCGGAACCTCGGTAAGGAGGGTGACGGTTGGTTTCGTCAGGTCGGGCAGTACGTCTACGGGCAAATCCAGAGCCTTTTTAAACCCAAGAAACAACAAGGCAGTTGCCAGTGCGAGGACCAGCGCTCGTTGGGATAGGGAAAACCTTATGAGTTTGTTAAGCATCGTTTTCAGGCGGTTGTCATGTCTTTGCGCTTATTCCAAAGGCGTTGCGCCAAGAGTGCGGTCAGCAACGTCATGGTCGCCGCATAGAAGATCAAGTACTTGTCGAGAGTGCCGTCCGTTACTTTGCCATGACTTTCATCGTTGGTTTCGTCTCTTGAGTTTTCGGCTTTTTGCTGGGCAGTCAATTCTGTGCCGTCTTCGTTGTGTTCGTGTCCGTGAGCGGCATCTAGCGCTTCCTTAAGGGAAGGTCCGCTTCCACTTCCTGCAAATGCTAGAGGATAGGAACCCCGAGTGACTACTTCGTCACCGGGGAAGAGACCGCTCACGATTTCCACATACTTGTCATTGCGTTCGCCAAGAACTACCTGTGCAGGTAAAAAAGCGTTTTCCAACTCGAAGTCCTTCACGAAGACGATGCGGTTGGTAGGATCGCCTTGCACGGTGGCTTGTGGCACGCTTAAGACCTTTTCTCGAGAGCCAGTGACTATCGAGAATTCGATTCGCATTCCGGGCCGCAACTTCCCGTCGGGGTTGTTTACTTGAAAAATACCTTCCAGAGCCCCCGCGCTGCGATCTGCTTCGACATTGAAACGAAGTAGGTGAGCCTCGATCGCTTTCTTGCCTAGAGCCGGTACGCGAATGCGAGCAAGTGCTCCAAGCGTTACGGAAGCGGCTTCCGATTCGGGGATTTTAGCTACCGCCCATAAGGTTGAACGATCCGCTATATCCAACAGTTCCCGGTCGGGTTCAACGGGTTCACCCAAACGCACGTGAGAGCGCACGACTATGCCACTTCGGGGTGCCCGCAATTCAATCGTGGGGGGTGGATTGCCGGGTTGTCGGCTTTCTACTCGAAGCAGTGTCTGGTTGGCTTCGACCCTATCGCCCTCGTAGGCGTTGAGGTCGATGACTCGCCCGGCGATCCTCGTCGAGAGTACGGAACGATTGGCGGGGATTTCCTCGATCCGACCAATCGCAAAGACTGTGCTCTCAAAGACTCTTTCCTTTGCCTGTTCGGTCTCGATGCGTAGGTTGCGAACGCCTATCTCGTCGAGAATAACGGTGCGAGTTGCTCGCCTTGTATGGTCGTCGGTTTCTCCGCAAAGCCAATTGTGCGATAGGACCATTATGTACAGTGGTAAAAAAAATGGTGTTTTCATGGTATCGGAATCGTTGATTTATTTCCTAGGGGAAACCTGCTTTAGAATGGGTTCCATCTTCGGGTAATCACCCACAACTTCTCTCAATCTGGCTTTGGCCAAATGGTAGTTGACGATAGCCTCGAGAGCAGCGTTCTTCAGTTCCAGCAACTGTTCTTGAACCCGTTGCGTTTGCAGCAGACTTGTCTGGCCCTGACGGTAGGCGGCTTGAAAGTCTGCGACGTTCTTCTCCGCCAATTGCAAGATTTCTCCGGATGCTTCTTTGGCTAAGCGCCACGCATCGAGTCTGGCTATAAAGGCTTGAGCGTACTCGTTTCGGACGCGAAACCGCAAGGCTTCGCTAGTTGCTTCAGCTTCGATACGATCGAATCTCGCTTGCTCCATATCGTCGGCGTTACGTTGTCGGAAGGGAATCGGAATGGAAAATCCGAGGCCGGCCAAGGTATTGCGGTCTAGTCCCGCGGAAGAGTAGGAGGAACGTTCCCTTTCCACGAAAAAGTTTACTTCCACATCTGGAAAACGGTTCGATTTTTCCAAGTTTAAAGCGGCATCAGCTTCATCTATCCTTGCCCTCGCGAGGGCATGGTCCGATCGTCGTCGCACGATTTTTTCGAGTGGTATTTGTTTTTTCGGCTCTTCTTCCGGAATGTCCAGTTTTCGGTCGATGCTTAGGTCTTCGTCTGTTTCCATCCCAAGTAGTTGCTTAAGTGCAAGAGTCTTGCTTTTTTCCTTTGTGGCGAATTCAGCCGCTTTTTGCTCCATTGCCCGCCCCGTTAGTTCGGCCTGCGCCAGATCGAGTGAAGAAGCCTCTCCTCGCTTCACTTGTTCCCTCAGGAAGCTTATGATTTCGGCGTTAACTCCCATGATTGCCCGTTGTCCCTTTGTCCGTTGGTTCGCGGCCGCCAAACCGATTACAGTCCTCTCCACCTTGGCGGCCAATTTCCATCTGTGTCTTGCCAGTTCCGCCTCGGCTGTGGTCACTTGCCGCTTTCGCAATTCTCTTTCGCGACGAAGACGCGAGGACAGTGGAAAGCTTTGCCGTACGGCGATCTCAAAATTTCCCTCGTTCTCGTCGTTTCCAAAGGAATCCCCTTTTGCCGATACTTCCACTTCGGGGTTCGCCAGTTTGCCGGAAAGAAGTAAACGGCTTTCCGCCTCCTCCACGTTGGGTTCAGTTACCTGCAGGTCACGGTTGTTGAGGAAGGCCAACCGAATGGCTTCGTCTGTCGATAGCAACAAGACTTCCTTTCCCTCGCCGGTGCCGCTGCATAGAACGGTAAAGAGGGCGATAGTGAAAGATTTGATTTGTGAAAAGTTTTTTGAAGTTGTCATGATTCAATAAAGGATTCGATCGATTCAGATGGGCATCTTCGATGCTCGAGCGACTTCTTGCGGATAAAGAAAACCCCAAACGGTTAAGACCCGAAGTTGAAGAGGCGGTGAGAGGGTTAACCCCTCACGATAAATCCGAACGCGGCGTATCGCCGAGTAGAATCAAATGAGAAACCTGCCCGTGAAAGGCGGAGAGGAATCGTTCGGAGGGGGTATGATGACTGTGGGAACTACCGCGAATAGAAGGGCATTTCCACCCAACGTAATCAATCTGTCGGGTATGTCCCGAATCGGTATGAAAGAAGTCAGGGAGAGAAGCTTTTTGCACTGAACTTTGAAGAGGGATGCTTCAGGTAGATCGAGTAAGCAGTCGTCCGAACAAGGAACTTGCTGCTCTTCGTGGTGATGAGCTTCGGAATCTAAGCACAGCGTGTCGCCCGAGCTGTCTTCATGGTGGTGCGGGTTCGACCCAAGCAAGGAGAGGAGTCCGCATACGGTTACTACACCGTTACCCATGGGTATAAGTGCAAGCACGGTAAACAATAAGATAGGAGTAAGACGAAACATAGTCTTTATCTTTTCGCTATATTATTACTGCCAATGCCTTAGTTGTCAAGCTGATGGGCGGTATGCCTTCAGTGAGAATTATCGGAGCAAATTGTGTGCGTGGTAGACTACGAGAGCGTTGGCGAGAGGTTCGCCTTCTGCGGTCTTCAATGCCTTCAATGAGAATTCGTAAAGCCGTCGATCCTGCATCTCGGACAGTACGAGTTTCACGGTTTTACCGTCTTCCGAAAGTGTGACCTTGGTAGGTTGGAGGGTTTTTACTCCTACTTGGGGGGAACCATAACCTTGATGGTACTTGTAGGTGTAGCTCTTTATCGCATAGGAATCAGCAGAACTCGCGAGCGTCTTGTCCATCGGTACGGTGAAAGTTAGGTCGAAGCCTTTTGCCGCAAGGTTCAAGCGTAGGACGTCCGCCGGGGTTCGTCCGTTCCAAGTGAGAGTCTGTATACCTTGGTTTCCCGCCCAACCATGGGAACTGTGACCTATCCAAAGAGTCTTACCATCGGGAGAGAAGCAAAGGCGGTTGTTGCCGGTGGCCAATCCATTGCCATCGAAGAACGGGATGCAAGCCCCCTGCATCTTGCCACCGACCTCTTCTTGCATTACTCGCATGATTCGTCCCTTGTTCATCTCACCTACGAACAACTGTCCCGCATAGGGTCCGAATTTGCCTTTTGTCGAGTCTACTAGAGGTTGAGATGGAGAGTTGGCCATCAAACCGTGGGGGAATAGTACGGCAGCAGTCTCCCTGCGTTCGTTCAATTCGGAGACTGGTAGACCCACTGGTTTGTCTCCTTTCCAGTCCTTCTCCCAAATCAAGCTGCCGGCATGACCGTAGAATTTTCCCTGTTGTACGTGATGCAATTTACTGGTGCCTACCCAGTCACCTTGGTTGTCGGTCACGAAGAGGTTGCCTTTGAGGTCAAAGCCAAGACCGTTAGGGGTACGCAATCCGGATGCCCAAGGATTCAATCGACCGTCCGGGGTGATTTGGAGAACCCAACCTCGATAGGGCACGCAGGCATACATGCGCTGGAGATAGCTGCGTTTGTCGAAAACACCTCTCTTTTCATGGCGAACGTCGGCTCCGCTGGAAGCCGTGCCGAGCGATACGTAGAAATTGCCAGCTTTGTCCCTTATGGGCCCGAAGTGAAATTCGTGGTAGTTCCCGGATATGCCGAAGTCATCGCAGAAAGCCTTGTATTCGTCTGCTTTTCCGTCTTCGTCAAGATCTCGAAGAAGGGTAAGTTCGGGGCGTTGGGCGACCATGACTTCTCGGTTGTTCAAAGCCACGACTCCCAGTGGCGTGTGTAGACCGTCGGCAAACAGTTTCCATTTGCCGGTGTCGGGACGCAAGGTGAAGACCTCGCCACCGACAAAGCAGGCTACGAGGCGACCGTCAGGCATGAATGAGAGACCGTCTGTCTGCGTGCCTTTGGTCCCGTAGCGCTCGAGCAATAGCTTGGGCGGTTCAATTTTACCAAGAGCGTAGTAATCCGTTATCTTGGCTTTGACTGAGGAAAGAGGCAAACTCAGGCAGAAAAGAAGTGCGCAGAATACTCGATTCATTTTACGGAAACAGTTGCCAGTTGACTGAGCCGCTTGATCTCTTCCGGGTTCAAAGCTCTTTCGTACACGCTCAATTCGTCTAGTAGGAATTTCGGATGAGATGCTTTGGAAGCTATGCTGACATTGCCGACGGGTAGTCCTTCATCGGGTTGTCGATCCCGTTTTTTGTGAAGGATTCCGTCGAGGTAAATCCGAACAGAGGTCTGGTCCAAAGATAGGGCCAAGTGATGCCATTCGCCGTCGATAATCGGTTCATCGGAGAGTTCGGGTTCAGTTGGCGCCTTTGATTTGCTTTTTTGTTTCAAGCCGGGATTAATGATTTCCAAGCTATCTACGTTTGGCCCGGTTTTTTTAACTGAGGTCAGGCGAACGCTGTATTCACCGCTCGTGAATTTCCTTTTAACTTCCTCATACTTCCAGTTTGTCCAACTGCCGGTTCCTTCAAAAGGCAGGGTGGGGGTTAGCAGGTCGACTTCACCGTTGACGCTTAGTTGGAGGGGTCTGGAGTCTATGGATGCATAGCGAAAGCGAAGTCGATTCTCTCCGTCTTTTTCAATCCGAACCTTCCATTCGACGAATTGTCCGACTTGGGTGCCGAAATCGAGGTAACCCGTTCCGTGATGCCCGGAATTACTGGATGTTTTCACGGGACCCTTGAACTTGGCATGTTCGGCTTCCAGTCCGTTTCCGGGATCGTCGATTTTCAAATTGGTTGAATGGAAGGAGAATGCTTTTCCGGATGGAGAGTATTGAATGTTTCCACCTTTTTCCCAACTAACAAGAGATGATATCGAGCGTTTGGGATCCGTTAGTTTCACCCACGCAGTCAATCCTGCGCCGGAACTGAAATCGCCTTCAGGTTGAGCGGGCGTAATCTTTTTGCCTCCGGATAATTGCCAAGCTTGTCCGATGACCCCCGGATGAAGAATACCTCTTCTATTGTTGCTGGCAACGAGATCGTTCATGCTCAAATACAGTACGGGTGCTTCCCTAGGGATTTCTGATTGCCTGATGGAGAAGCTTTTCGACTCTGCGGGAGTCAATAGAAGTGTTCCCTTGTCGATTGTTCCTTTGTTGCAGGTCGTATTGACGCCTGCATCTAGCGGAAGAGGGAATAGAAGATCTTCGTGAGAATTGTTTACAGTGAACTTTCGAAGCAGACCGCTCTTGCCGGGAAGTTTTACGATTAGTTCGGTGAATTCGGCTTTTCCGTATTGATATCGAAATTGAGGAATCCCGTCTATCAAACTATAGCCTAGGAAATTGATTTCTAGGCTACCTTTTGCCTGACTTTTAAAACGAAACGGAAAGTTTCTCTCTCGCAAATAAACTCTACCTTCTATGGTGGGGAGAGTTCTCCAGCGACCAAAAGCCCCGTTCTTCTTGATGAAGCCGTCTCGCCATGCATAGCGAAGTTGGCAATTCCCTGCATCCCAACAGTAGGAATGACCTCCGGGGAGGGATACTGCAATTGCTGCGGGAGAAGAGTCGGGCATGAAGGTGCGATGGACGAGAGCTAAACCAGATTGGGATTGTGAGAGGTTCGAGGCGTTTGCGTTTTTCGAGGCGTCTTTCGCTTTAGCGATTAGTTCGTCCATCTTCGCCGGGCGCGCCTTGGCAACAAAGAGAGTCCCGATCATTACGAATCCATGGCCGGGGAAGGTGCAAACATAGGGATATTCACCTTCCTTTTCGGGTGCAACGAAAGTGACGGTGGTTTTCTTCCCTGGAAGCACTACTGGAGTCGAGGCGATCACGTCTTCGGATTCCGGGATATAATGTCGGTTCGGACCATCTGCCCCAAGCGCTATGGCGGATTCGACTACTCTCATCCGACTTCCAGGCTCGACGAGCACGAAGTTGTGCATCATCTCGTCCACATTGTCGAAAAGCAGTTCCACTTTGTCGCCCGGTTGGACGTGAAAGGCAATCGGGTCGAACTTAAGCCCGGGCTTGACGGAGAGGCGAAGTTTGGCTCCTTCGGTGCAATTAATTATCAATATGCCCAACAAAAATGTTGAGAACAACCGAAGGATGCCGTGGGTGCAGACTGTTTGCTTCACAGCTTACGAATCTTTAAATTTCGGAACCGGACTTGTCCGCCGTGCTCCTGAAGCATGATGCGGCCCGATTTAGTTCCAAAGTCGGGGCGAGACTTGAACTTGCTTTTAGCGTGCCGTTTTTTCCAGTCTTCGGAACCGATTTCAATTTCGGCGACCTTTTCGCCATTTAGCCAATGCTCGAGCTTCCTTCCTTTTGCCACGATACTACTAAGGTTGAATACTCCGGGGGACTTTAGCTTCTTGTCGGCGGATGCTCCCTTGATTGCGTAAATCGAGGCGGTGGCGCCAAGGTGTTCCGGGGCGTACTTCCACTTGGCATCATCAAGAATTTGATATTCGGGTCCCAAGATCGCCCCGGAATAGTCGGCCACCCTGTACTTGATGCCGCTATTGGTTCCAGCGGTAATCTTCCACTCACACGAGAATTCGAAGTCTTTGAACGTTTCTTTCGAGTACAGGTCGCCTGCCTTACTGCGGCGAAGGATACAACCATCTTCCACTACCCAACCTTCAGCGGGTGGGCCGCCTTGGCGGTCAGTCCAACCGACAAGGGTTTTGCCGTCGAAGAGTTGAATCTCCTTGACCTGGGCCAAGGCAAAAAGCGGATAAATTATCGCGAACAGTAGTGCCAGTCGCATGTTCTCTAGAGCTTATTCCGATTCCGAGCCGCTGCTTTTATCACCTCTTCGTCCACGTCCGCCGCTAGATCGTCCTCTGCCACCGCTACGACGACCTCGGTTGCCACCGCCTTGTCGTTCGCGATCTTCTTTTTCTCTTCCTCCGCTTCCGCCACTACTCTTGCGTTGTCCTCCCCCTCCGCCTTGCCGGCGTAGACGGCTGTCCATTGCGGCTACCTTTTTTTCAAGTCGGGTCGTTTTAAGATGGAAATGTCCGATTACAAGCAGGACGCCGTATATGATGAGAGCATACTTGCCGAAGGCGATGTCGCCCCACTTTTTGTTCCAAGCTACATAGACGGCCGCAGTACCCATGATCGCGAGGGCAAACAGCATCCCGGCGTTCCAGATTAATCTGAAACCACCTGAAGGGCGTTCCCGACCAAGCACTTTCTTGCTGTTCATGAGCAAAAAGAAACTCAAGTAAGCGACGGGGATCAAAGTGAATCCAAATACGGAAGTGGGAACGGCCAACCAGAAGGCCGCATCACTCCAGACGAATGGCCCAAGTACTCCAACGCCTGCAAGAAGTGCTCCGAGGATGAAAGGCTTTCCTTTGTGAGGAACCCCAATGACTTCGCAAATTGCATGTCCATTGATCGTCATTAGGATGATTATCGTGGAGAGAGCCATACCGAGTACTCCTAGGCCGAAGA
>CAWVZQ010000027.1:0-16306 GCA_963934405.1 uncultured Opitutales bacterium
GTTGAGGTCATTTGGCCCAAGGTGGCCAACTCCGACAATCATTCCTGGGACGTTCACAAGGGCTTGCCCAAGCGCATGAAAGACCAATCTGCTCCCATGCTTGATGCCGGGCTTTCCGGACTCATCGCGGATCTTGATGAGCGCGGTATCCTTGACGAGACCCTCGTCGTTTGCGTTGGAGAGTTCGGACGGAGTCCGCAAATGGGTATCAGCACATCCGGCAATGGCAACAGCGCGGACGGACGTGATCACTGGCCATACTGTTACACGGGAGTTGTCGCCGGAGCCGGAATCAAACGCGGTTACGTACACGGAGAATCAGATAAGACTGGTTCCGCGCCCATCGACAAACCGATCCATCCCCGAGAACTTCTTGCCTCTATCTACCATTCCTTCGGAATCAACCCCGAGACAATCGTTTATAATCACCTCAACCAACCCCGCGAACTCGTCAAGGCTCAGGCCGCCACGGAACTGTTCGCCTAACGATTCTCGAAAGTTTTTCTTCGCAAGGCCTCGGATTTGTCCGAGGTTTTGCGTGTCGGGACATTAGCCTACTGTGCATTCTCTCTTTCATTCTTTGCCTCATCGCTTTCTAGCGTTCATGTTGAGCGTTGGTTCTGTATTGTGTATGGCATCGTGCGGAGGTGGCGCTTACAGGCAAAACGCCGACAATGACGTAAAAGCTTTGCTGCATGACATTCCCGATTTCGGGATCGAGGCGAACGAATCCTCGCGATTGCATAATCCTTCCAAAAATGATTTCCCCGAGGTTCCTCCAGATGATCCCGCCGCCCATGCCGTAGCCGTAGCTGTTTTTGGTAAAGAGCTTTCACCCGAAGTGAATTCGACGGCTAAACTGGAGAACGATACTTGGCGCAACTGGTTGCCCATAGACGAGGATGGTCGGGTTAATCTGGATTTGCCGTCTGCAGTTAAACTTGCTCTTACTCATTCCCCCGATTTCCAACGAGAAAAAGAAGACCTTTACCTTTCTGCTTTGGATGTAACCTACGAACGTTTTCGCCTATCTCCCAAACCTTTTGCCGATGGAAGTACGAATCTTGAGAGTTCCGCGAACGGTGAAGACGTGGATGGTGTGTCTTCCGTTCGCTCCGGTTTTCGTGGTGTTGCGGGGGCGGGTACGTCTTGGGTGGCCTCTGTAGCAAGTAAACTGACTTTGGATCTTTCCAAGGGTTCAACGAGCTTTGGTGGTTCCCTTGCCAATCTTACCCTCAGCCAGCCCCTCCTTCGAGGTGCCGGCAAACGGATATTTCGTGAGCGACTCTCGCAAACGGAGCGTAACCTTTTAGTTAATGCTCGGCGGATGGAACAATTTAGGCAGGGATTCTTTCTCGAAGTGGTGACTGGCGGGAACCCCGTCACGGGACCGACGCGAGGTGGCGGTGGATTCTCTTCTACTGGGCTGGTCGCAGGTTTTCCCTCTAGTCGGACGGGAGCGTCCGGCGTGGGTGGTTTCTTCGGTTTGCTCCAGTATGTGCAAGGGATTCACAACCAAGAAGCGAACGTTGCTAAATTACGCGATAGTCTCGCTCAATTGGATGCAGCCTTCGATGCCGGTCGAATCGGCAACAGACTTCAGGTGGATCAAGCTCGTCAAGCTCTCTACAATGCTCAAAGTTCTCTTCTTGCCGGCAAGGTCGGTTTTGAGACTCGTCTGGACGGTTTTAAGATGACTCTGGGACTTCCTCCTGACTTACCCGTGAAGGTGGATGCCTCCTTCGTAGAACGCTTTCGCCTGACGGATCCGTTGCTGGCCGTGTTGCAGGATGACGTCGTGGATTTTCTAATTACGGTTCGCGACCCCGTTTCAACTCCGGATTTGAATGCATTGATAGACCGAGCGGGAGAGGCTTTGACTTTTTATCCCGGCCAGGAGTTGGGCTTGGCTGCCTTTGCAAAAGATCGAGGAAAACTTGGCCGACGATTGGCAAAGCGCAAGGAATGGTTTGCCCGACTAAGAGACCGTCCTGATTTGAAAGATGCAGGTATGAGCGGAGACGCTTTTCGCGATGAGGATTTAGATTTAATTGCCAAACAATTGGAAGAAACAGGGGATCGTTTGGACATCGAGTTCTCTGCTTCCCGCGAGGTTTTGGATTCTCTGCAACAGGAATTGCCCAATTTAGAATTGCAGAATGCCCGCTCTCGCCTCGTCGCAAATGTCACCACTTTTTCCGGTCTCTTGCTCGAGCTTTCCCTTGCCCGAGCTTCCGCCCGTTTGGAGGCAATCGTAATGCAAGACGTCCGAGTGGAGGCGAAGGACGCTCTGGAGGTGGCTCGGGAACGAAGATTAGACTGGATGAACGCAAGAGCCAAACTCGTGGACATTTGGCGCGACGCTGTTCTTGCTCGGGATGACCTTCGTTCCGATCTGGATTTGGTTTTGTCTGGGGACATTGGTTCCAATCGCTCCGATGCAGGTCATTTCAAGGCAGACGAGGGGAAGTTGAGTCTGGGACTAGAATTCGATACGCCCTTGTCCAAGCTGGCTGAGCGCAATGATTATCGAGAAGCTCTCATTAATTACCAACGGGCTCGTCGCGATTATTTAGCCTATGAGGATGGCACTTATCGCAGCCTTCGCAATACCGCCCGTATCGCCCGCCTCAGTCAATTGAACTTCGAGCTTGCTCGATCCGCAGTGCGAGGCGCCATAGCCCAAGTGGACCTCGCCCGTCTTCGGTTGCAACAACCTCCGCAACCAGGCAAGAACGCTCAATTCGGTGCGACTACCGCTAGGGACTTGGTTAATGCGTTAAACGACTTGCTGGATGCCAGCAACGGATTTCTTCAAGTCTGGGTGGGGTATGAAGCCCTTCGTATGAGACTTGATTTTGAACTTGGAACCATGCGTCTCAATAATGAAGGAATCTGGCTTGATCCCGGTCCGATTGTTGCGAAAAACTTTATGCTTAAGGAAAAAAATGTACCTGAACCAGCACCGTGATCTTGTCTCCTCGCCATCAATGCAATTAACCTACGCTTTATTCATTCCATGATTTCTAAATTCATCAATACTCGAAAATCGCACATTAGAGGGTTTGCCGCAGCCAAGACTTTAATTGGCTTGGCGAGCGGCGGTGTAGCCGTCGTTGGTTGGTGGTTCATGACTGCTGGAGAGAGTGAGGAGGCATTACCCGATGCTTTGTTCGAGCAAGTCGTTCGGAAGGAGTTCCGTTTGGAGATTGTGGAGCCTGGTGAAATTGAGAGTGCTCACAATGTCGATGTTTTGTGCGAAGTAAAAAGTCGTAATTCAGCAGGTGTCAATATTCTCGAAATCGTTCCCGAAGGTAGCCAAGTTGTAAAGGGAGACTTTCTAGTCCGTTTGGATGATTCCGCATTGCAAAAAGATTTGCTTACCCAACGCATAGACGTTCATCAGGCTAAGGCTTATCTCGTGCAAGCGGAGGCAGATTTCGAAGCTGCCAAACTTGCCATGGATGAGTATCTTTCCGGATCTTATCGTCAGGACTTGGAGCAACTCGAGGGCGCGGCTTTCGTAGCTCGAGAAAACTTGAGGCGTGCTCAAGAATATCATGACTACAGCAAGAAATTGGCGGTCAAAGGCTATATCTCCCAGACCCAACTGGAGGCCGATGCCTTTGCAGTGGAAAAGTCTCAAAAGGATCTTGATCTATCGTTGACCAAGCTCGATGTGCTTAAGGTCCATTCCCGCAAGGCCAAGGTCAATGATCTCAACGCTTCCATTCAAACCGCCGAGGCTCGCCTTTTTTCGCGTCGTAACTCCTACGAGCTGGAAGTGGCTCAGGAAGCCGAGATCGAAGAACAAATTTCTAAGTGTCTTATCAGATCTCCAGCATCTGGTGAAGTTACTTATGCAAATCGTAAGTCATCCGGTTCATCTTCTTCTGACGGAATACTCATTGAGGAAGGCAGACCCGTTCGTGAACGCCAACCTATCATTCAACTTCCCGACCCTTCGAACATGAGGGTTATTGCTAGAGTGAATGAAAGTCGAATTGAGCAAGTGAAGCCTGGAATGCCGGTTGAGATTTCCATCTCTGCCTCCCGCGAACATAAATTGACTGGGCTAGTAGTAAAAGTTGGTGAATACCCAATTTCTTCTTACAGTAAGTATACTGCTCATATCAAGGAGTATGCGACGGAGGTTCTTATTGAGAATCCTCCACAAGGTCTGCGACCGGGTATGACCGCAAAGGTCTGTGTGCTGGTTGAGTTCATTCCAAGTGCACTGCAGGTTCCACTTCATGCAGTTCTTCGAGTGAAAGGGGCATCTTATTGCCTTGTTTTTGACGAATCCGGTAACCTGCAGGCAAGGGCTGTTCGGCTAGGTTCAGCGAATGATGCCAGCACCGTTGTGGAGTCTGGCCTTAGCGAAGGCGAGCAGGTAGTGGTGAACGCCAGTGAGTTTCGTGACAGTGTCACTTTCTCGGCCAACTCGTCCGCGGAGCAAGGCGTTGCTCGCGTTACCTCGCGAACCGACTTAATCGCTCATTGATTTCCTGCGGGACTAGAACCCGCATTTCCGCTTGATATGTCCGAGCCTCAATTTGCCATACGCGTAAGTAATCTGTGCCGCTTTTACCAAGTGGGTGAGCAGGAGGTTCGAGCTCTCGATGGTGTCGATCTTGACGTTCCCGCCGGAGATTACGTTGCGGTTATGGGACCCTCCGGTTCGGGCAAGAGCACCCTACTGAATCAGTTGGGTTGCCTGGATCGTCCAACGTCCGGAGAGTACTATCTGGAGGGTGAGGATGTGACCGAGCTTTCCGATGACGCTCTATCGGACATACGTGGCCGGCGCATTGGCTTCGTCTTTCAATCTTACAACCTGATCCCCTACCTGGATGCTCTTGAAAACATTCGCATGCCTCGTTCTTATTCCCGCCAAGTCGACCAACATTCCGAGGCGCCTTTCGAGTTGGCCAATGTCGTAGGGTTAGGGGATCGCTGCGATCATCTTCCTCAGCAGCTTTCTGGAGGTCAGCAGCAGCGCGTTGGGATTGCAAGGGCTCTGGTGAACGATCCCGTGTTCATTTTGGCCGACGAGCCAACCGGTAACCTGGATACCCGTACTACTAAGGAGATTCTCGACCTACTCGATCGCTTGAATGCTGAGGGGAAGACCATTGTACTGGTAACCCACGAGAATGAGGTCGCCGACCGGGCTCGTCGAGTGGTCAAAATGAAGGACGGTCGGATTGAGTCGGACGAGCGCCATCGCCCTGTTCTCAATCCGAAGAATCTACGAGAAACAAATGCAGACACTACGCAAACACTCGGTATATTTTCCTTTCGGCGGCTTCGAAGGGCTTGGCGAAACCTAGGCAAGGTAGCGCTTCTCAGTATGCTCACGCACCCCATGCGATCCGCTCTCACTGCTCTCGGGGTATTCATTGGCGTAGCCAGTGTAGTATGGCTCTTGGCCATAGGGGAGGGCATTGCCGCTCGTGCCGAGGCAGAGATTCGCGACCTTGGTGCTAACAACTTAATCGTTTCATCACTTAGACCTCCCGAAGAAGAGAGAAAGTCTAAGGGAAAGTATTTTTACTCCTATGGCGTGACGGAAAAGGATTTAGAGAAGATTCTTCAAACGGTTCCCGGCATTAGTGTGGCCTATCCGACAAGGGAACTGAATAGTCGTCATATTGTTACTAAAGATGGCAACAGTCGCACTGAAATCTTGGGCTGCCTTCCCAATTTCTGCGACCTTCATCACTTGCAGGTAACTCAGGGACGTTTTTTGTCCGAGGAGGATAACGAAAAGCAATCGGAGGTTTGCGTTTTGTCGTCCACTGTAGCCCGAAAACTGTTTCCTTTCGGAGATTGCGTGGGGAAGACCGTAAACGTTGGGGGGAATCTTTACGTCGTAGTTGGTGAAGTGGGAAAGAGGATGGATTTGAACGACAATGATCGACTCGGTTTTCGCGAGGAATTTTCGGATAATGTGTACGTGCCAATCAAGACTGTTTGGGCAAAGGTTTTCGATTACTATTACCGAGGGTACGATGGTTCGAACATGTACTCCAAGGTCACGTTTACCATGGAGGATACCGACAAGATTTTTGCAGTTGCTGAACTTCTTGAGAATATTCTCGAGACGGACCATGGAATTAAGGATTTTCAGATTGCCGTACCTTTGGAGTTGATGGAGCAAGCCGAAAAAGCCCGGCTTACCTTCGTCGCGCTTATGGGAATCGTGGCTGCAATTTCACTGCTGGTGGGGGGCATCGGCATAATGAACATCATGCTTGCAACCGTTACCGAGCGAACTCGGGAAATTGGCATTCGTCGGGCATTGGGCGCCCGTCGCAGAGACGTTACTCAGCAATTTCTCGTAGAGACTATTGCACTGACGGCAACGGGGGGGGGGCTAGGATTGCTTGCCGGATTCCTTTGTGAACCTGCCTATTCCATGCTTTTGACCAATCTTGAATCATTCGCCCCCGAAACCTATGCCTCGCTTCCTGCATCCATGAAGGAAATGACGCCTTCCCTAGTGGTCTGGTCTTTTCCACTTGTTTTTGGAATCGCGGTTGCGACCGGAGTGCTCTTCGGTCTCTACCCGGCTCGCAAGGCTGCTGCCATGAATCCGGTGGATGCTCTGCGACACGTAACTTGAGGTGATCGGCGGTTGATCTTCCCATAGGTTTCTAGTCTTAGTTTTTCCGCCATGTCTTTTTGTTTTACCTTTGGGGTCTGGTTTTTTCTTTCCCTGTTTTGTTTTTCGTCTGCATCGGACTCGAAGAGTTCGGGAATATCGAAACGAAAGGTAAAGGAACTTGGTGGGGAATTGTTTTTCGAGAATGGCAAGGTCATCGAAGTCGTTTTGAACAAGACGCAGTTGGAGGACAATGACTTGACCTTGCTTGATGGCTTTCCTCACCTTAGGGATGTGTCCCTAGAAAACACCCGAACTGGGAACGCGGGCATGGTTTATGCGGCAAAGCTTCCTCAACTTGAGTGGCTAAATCTTTATCGTACCCGGGTGGGTGACAAAGGCGCGAGGCGTTTGGCTGATTCGAAATCCTTGAAGATGCTTCCAATCGGAGAGACGAACTTGACGGATAAGGGGCTCGTGCATCTTTCCCGCATGCGACAGCTAACTTATTTGGGGCTGCGAGGAAACGAGGTGACGAATAAGGGTGTCTTGCATCTCGGGAAACTGATCAAGCTCGAAGGTTTGTATTTGGGTGAGACTCGGGTTACGGATGCTGGAGTTCGCACCTTGCTCGCGTTAAAGGTGCTGAAGAAGCTATGGTTGCATGACCTTCCTATAACTGACGAATCCGTTGTCACTCTTTCCCAAATGAAAAACCTCCAAGAACTTCATGTCTACGCTACGAAGATTTCGGCGGGAGGCGCCAAGAGCCTGCAATCCGCTTTACCCAAATGTCGAGTGATTCACGAGTCACTTACGAATTGAATCTTCCAAGCGTACGGCTAGGCTCTCCCTTTATTCCTATCTCGTAAACCTTCTAATCATTATGAGCTTCAAAATCCTCATGAGCGCCGTTGTCTTATCTGTAGCCACTCATCTGAATGCCGTTGGAAATTCCGTTTGGGTATATTTGGGCGCCTATGCCAAGGGTGAAGATCAGGGCATTACCTTGTGCAAGCTCGACCGCTCGAGCGGGAAACTCGAGAAGGTTAAGGTATTCGGTGGTCATTCTAATCCTGCATTTCTCGAAGTTCATCCCTCCCAAAAGTTTCTATATGCCGCCAACGAAATGAGAGAGTTCAAGGGTGAACCAACTGGGGCGGTCTCGGCTTTTTCCATAGATGCAAAGACCGGCGAGTTGGCCCAACTCAATCAAGTTTCATCGAAAGGCGCCGGGGCTTGCCACATTACGATTGATGCCGAAGGAAAGACCCTGTTCGTAGCGAACTACGGTGGCGGTAGCGTGGCTTCTTTCCGCATCGGGGAGGACGGAACCTTGAGCGAAGCGGTGTCCTTTTTTCAACACGAAGGTTCGAGCGTGGACGAGCGTCGACAAAAGGGTCCGCACGCACACTCCATCAACGTCGATCCGGCCAACAAACGGGCTTATTGCGCCGACCTCGGTCTCGACAAGGTGCTCGTTTACAAGGTGAGCAAGAAGGGGAAGCTGAAGGCGAATGATCCTTCTTTCACAAAAACTCAATCCGGAGGCGGTCCCCGTCACCTGGATTTTCATCCATCCGGCAAGTTCGCCTACGTTAACCTCGAGATGACCTCCAAGGTAACCGTCTTCACTCACAACGCGAAAACGGGCGTCCTCACCGAAGTCGAAACCGTCTCCACGCTACCAAAGGATTTTACGGGTAACAACAGCACCGCCGAAATTCGCGTACACCCGACGGGCAAATTCGTTTATTGTTCCAATCGTGGTCACGACAGCATTGTCGTTTTTACCATCGACGAAAAATCCGGCAAGCTCACTTTCGTCGAGCATGAACCTTCCGGTGGCAAGACCCCTCGGAATTTCTGCATCGATCCTTCGGGCGCCTATCTTCTCGCCGCCAACCAGAATACGAACAACATAGTCGTTTTCCGCGTTGATGCGAAAACCGGAGCCCTTACTCCTACAGGAAGTTCGATCGAAAGCCCGAAACCTGTCAGTGTCCGCTTCGTCGAGGTGAAGTAAATCCAACCCCTTTTTTTCTTTTTGCGACTGATGATTGCAGTTGCCTTTTGATAATTGATTCTCATTAAGGACCTAGTGGCTTTTCCAAAGATAATACTTGGCGGATGGATCGTCTTTTTGGTGCCGTTTTCTTCCTTTTGTCAGGATGATGCTCTCTCGCGAGAACTCTCCTCCATGGTCGTGGTGGAGACTAGGTCGCCACAACCACTGTCACAAACATCGCCTTGGGTTTCGGTGATTTCGGCGGAGGAACTGAAACAGCGTCAGATCTACTTTGTGGGGGATGCCCTACAAACGGTTCCAGGATTAGCCGTTGTTCGTTCGGGACAGGTAGGTGGACAGACTTCGTTGTTTAGCCGTGGTGCCGAGAGCAATCACGTGACTTTTCTTCTTGACGGTCGCAAGCTGAACGGTGGCTTTTCGGGACAGTACAATTTGGGGCATTTGGGAATGGATGGCTTATCGGGATTAGAGGTGTTGCGTGGTTCCGCCTCTACTTTGTACGGGTCGGAGGGGGCCGGAGGGGCGGTGATGTTGCGTAGTGGTCAGCCCCCCGAAAAGGGTGTTGCTTCGAGCGTGGGGTTTAGCGGTGGGGCGCACGGTACTTTTCGCGGTGATTTGCGAACCGCCTTTCGTGAGCAAGCATGGAGCGGAAACCTTGGGTTTTCGGCAAAGACCACGGAAAACGACCGTCTCAATGCGGATTATGAGAATGTTTTCGGCTCATTTAAACTTGCTCGAGCCTTATCGGATGGATGGTCGATCGATCTCGTGGGAATGGGGTATGACGCAGATATGGGTGTGCCCGGCTCTCTTTCTTTTCCTTCTTCTTCAGATTCTCAGCAGAACGAACAGTTTCTCCTGTCACCCGGTGTAAGGGGAAGAGGGGAAAACTGGTCTATGCAGTTTATATATTCTCATTCTTCGGATGAAATTGTGAACGTAATCGGCGGTAATCGAGAAACGGATGTTTTGCATGGAGACCAAGTGGACGGGCTCTGGACTTGGAATGCGATGGATTCTTTGTCCCTGACGGTGGGCGGAAATTATTATGAGCAGCGTTTCAAAAGGGAGGGTGACGCCGTCGACAATGGTTTGAATAATTTGGCTGGTTTTGGGCTGCTGGCGTTTTCCTTTGCAGAGGGAAGCGAAGTCACCGCAGGATTTCGACAAGAAGATTACTCGATTTACGGGGGGCAAACGACTAGCACTATCTTCGCTCGGCAAGAGCTTGTCGATGGCGTTGCTTCGTTCGGTAGGTACTCGGAAAGTTTTGCTGTGCCGACTGGCAACGACTTGTGGGGATGGGGAGGGAATGTGAGCCTCAAACCGGAAGAGGCTAAGTCTTGGGAAGTTGGGTTTCGCTTTGGCAAAGACGGATCTATTCGGGGAAGCGTATCTTATTTTTCCTCAAAGTATGAGAACTTGATCGAGTTCTGGGATCCCGATGGCGATTGGACTGGAATCATGAAAAATATAGATACAGCCGAGATGGAAGGTCTGGAGCTTTCGTTGGTCTGGAACTTGACGAAGGTATGGCAAGTCCGTTCGGGTTATACCTATTTGGATGCGCGAAAGGAAGATGGTTCTCGGCTTGCCCGTCGTCCTCGGCATACGTCTTCGATGGCGATTGATTACAAGGGAGAAAAAGAGATCGGGGGAGCTGAACTTTTGTTGGTTTCCGATCGCATGGATTTCGGTTTTGCGAAAGGGGAGGACTATGTTGTCGCCCGTTTGTATGGAAGTTATGAGCTTTCTTCATCCTTGAGCCTTTTCGGGCGAGTGGAGAACCTGTTCGACGAGGAATACGAAGAGGTGGACGGTTACCCCGCCTTGGGCATCGGGGCGTTCGGCGGGTTGCGTTATTCGTTCTGAATCGAGCACTTCGGGCACAGCCCATATATTATGAATTCGCCTCCTGTTGCTACGAATCCAGGAGGCATTTCGAGATTCGGCAATTCATCCGATTGAGGGATATTTAGGGCAAAGAGCTTGTCGCAACCTCTACAGGTGAAGTGGGTCTTGTCTTGCCCGTCTACCCATTCGTAGCGAGTGGGTTGCCCGGGGTAGTCGACGCCCACCACCACTGATTGTTCCGCGAGTGCCTTTACGTGTCGATAAGTGGTGGCCAGACCCAAGTTTGGTATTTCCTTTAAGGCAGTCGAGTGAACTTCAGCAGGAGTCAAAGGCCTCTTGGCTTGGCGGATGGTCTCCGATATGAGTGTCCCTTGTCGTGTCCTTCGAGGCATGTTCGTCAGTTTTCGTGAGGGGGGCCTTACTTAGGCTCTAGCCTCCTTCTTGCGGGCTTTTTTTGTGAGTCTTTTAAGCTCTTTAACCTCAAGTTTGATCTCGGCTAGAACTTCAGGTTCCATGCGGTCTATGAAGAGAATACCTTCGAGATGGTCTGTCTCGTGCTGAATGCAACGGGAGAGGAGACCATCGCATTCGAGCGAATGTTCAATACCTTGCAGATCTGAGTAGTGCACTCGCACCCGATCGGCTCGCACGACGTCGCCTCGGATTTCAGGGAACGATAGGCATCCTTCTTCGTAAACCATATCGTCGCCGGGTAATTCCTCGATTTCAGGATTGGCCAAGGCGAGAGGCATGAGCAAATCGGGATTTAGCGGTTTGCCGTCGAAGATGCAAGTTATCGGATGTTCCGGATTGTGAGGTGTCTCCACTACGCAAAAGCGGATCGCTTTACCCACTTGTTGCGCGGCTAGACCTATTCCTTCCGCTCCATGCATGGTATCGATCATGTCTTCGGCCAGTTCGACGAGTTTCTCGTCAAAGACGGTTACGTCCCCTCCTGACTGCCTGAGGATGGGTTCGTCGTACTGTGTGATGCGAAGGACCATTTTCTTAATGATTTTGATCTATGTTGTGCCCCAGAATTGCACAAAGGTCAATTTGCTTAGTCGCTTGGAGCAAGAGTGAAACTGACTTTTTTACGTAAATGTGTAGTGTTTTGTAAAATCCGTTTGCTTCTCGACATGTTTGTCTCAAGGTTGCAGACCCGACTTTACTTTACATGAAATTTCGAGGAATTGGGAAATTTGGCAACGCCTTGTGGTTTCCTGTGGCTACTTTGGTTCTACTGCTTGGATTGGCTTCGCCCGTCTATTTTACCTCTATCTCACAAGATACCTTGGAAATGGTGGGCGAGGGGAGTTCTTCCTTGTCGACCCAAGCCGAGCAACAACTACGAGAAAACAACTTGGGGCCGGTGGAAATGATTCTTCCCCTTTTGCCGCCCGACGAGTCTTCGAAATTTAAGTCCGAGGTAGACGAAAGAAAGAAAAACAATCGTGATTTGGAAGTTTCCGGAGGTGGAAGCATTTTCGATTTGTTGACCTTTCGGGAGTATTTCGGCGGTCTCGACGAATACAGCAGAGAGCAAAAGCGTTTTTCCGCTTATTTCGTTTACAACAGAGCGGCCACGCGAGGAGATCTCTGGAAACGGTTGGAGGAAAGTAGCTCGAACAAGAACGTCCAGGCGATTTTGGCGAGTATACCAAAGGAAGGTCGCCCCGGCGCGTTTTGGGCCAAGGTCATCAATGAACCGAATCTGAGCAGCTTTCCCGGAACTAAGCTTATTCGGTTGGAGAACTTTCGTTTCTTTCCTCAGCGTCGCTTGTTGGTTTCGGTCGCACTACGATCAAAAACCGAAATTGATGCCAATGCCAGTGAGGCAGAAATTCGCGATGATTGCTTGGTCGAAGCTCGGCAATCCCTCTCTCCCGAAGATTCATTGCCCAGAGGTTTTACCCTAAGGCGCGAAGGACGCGAAATGGTTATGGAGGCCAATGCCAGTGTGCTTGGGGCGGCGGATCTCGCCTCTCTCGACTACCCGTCGACCCTCTCTCGCATCGGTATCATCAAGGCCGGTCCTACTGAAGACGGTGGCTACGAGGTGATGCTCGGGGGCGTTGTCGGTCCGGACGGCAAGCTCGAGGAGCATGGTCGCTGGCTTCCGTACCCGATGCTAGTTCCAATGATGGTGGGAACCGCCATGGCTATCGAAAAGGATTATTTCAGCTCCGACGTCGGTTTCGAACTTGGAAAACTTTCGCAGGGTTTGTTGGCGGGTAACTTGGAAGCGAAAGAAAAATTAAGGGCTTTTTATTGGGCGGCACATCAGTTGGCTCGCAAGCTAAACTTGATTCAGATGGCCGAACTTACGAAGCGCTGCCCCGATTTGAAAGGCGTCTTCGATCTCGCGACTCTCATCCGGATGCGGAATCGTCCCCTTTCCGAGGTGGCCGGAAAAATCAAGGCTGCTCGGAGAGAGATTTCCTCCTTGGCTCCCGAGGAAACAGAGGGAAAAAAAGTTGAGCTTGAAAACCTATATGCCGAACGCGAGGAAACGGAGAAACGATTTCAGCGAGAACTTTCCGTCGTTTATGCCGCTACTTTGTTGTCGGGAGACCCTTCGGGCGTTCTTTCCTATGTCAAGAGCTTCCCGGTTTATGATGCGGATGGAGACGAAAACGCTACGGTTGCAGCCTTGGATGATATGAAGTTTGCCATGGGGCATGGGGCCGAAGCGTTGAAGTATCTTTTGCAAATGCGTAAACCCCTGCACAATCCGGGTCCGGTTTTGAGTACGATTCAACCCGTGTTTTCAGTTGTCGGTGGCGGAGTTTTGACATGGGTCTCTCACGCCTACCGAAAAACGGCCATGTTTTTGAAGTTGTCGTTTTTTCTCATCGCGGGGGCCTTGTTCAGCACCGCCATCGCCAATCTTCTTCCAAAGCCCGACTACAGTCGTAGCGTAGGTTCCCCGATTTTGCGGTTTTTACGCAACTTTACCGTAGGTTCCATGGCCTGCGTACTTGTTCTTTTTTTACTCGAGCCCACACTCTTGCAAACGCCCCGGGGACAAGTTTCCGTGGCCGGTTTTGATTTTGCGCTTGCGAATCTACTTATGTCGGCCAAGGAGGAAGCTATGCCGGATAACAATCTAACTATTGTAACCGGAGCGGTGGCCGGTACGTTTCTTCTAATGCAGTTGGTGATCTTCGTCTTCTGTTTGTTGCGTATTTCACAAGTTAAGCGTGAAGAGGCTGACGCTCGGTTGAAAGTTAAACTACTCGATAACGAGGACACTCTCTTCGATCTCGGGCTCTACGTGGGTTTGGGTGGGACTGTTCTTTCCCTGATTCTTCTGCTCGTCCTTGACATAAAGCAGGATGCGCTAATCGGTGCCTACACCTCCACCCTCTTCGGAATTCTCTTCGTGGCCGCCTTGAAAATTTTCTTCGTTAGGCCTTACAGGAATCACTTGCTCATCATGCAGGCTGAACAAAAAAGGTATGAACCATAGTTTACTGCTTGTTGTCTGCGATTTTCTGCTGCTGAGCATACTCTCCTTGGCGCGTTTCGACGTGCCGGCGGATGCCGATATAGCTCAAAATCAGGAAAAAGTTGTTTCCAAGGAGGTAATGGAAAGAATTTCGGACGGCGAAAACTACGACGACGTCGTGGCCGAACTTGAGGCTACCAACGAAACTCTCGAAGCGAATCTTCTGCGAGACAAAGACGATCTTGAGAGCGAAAAACTTCGTCTTGAGCAAGAAATCGAGGAACGGCGCCGAGAATTGGAAGAGAAGGAGGACCTTATTGCCAAAAAGGACGACGTCATTGCCGACAACAAAGTAGCGATTGACGAAGCCGCTCAAGCTGCCGCCAAGCTTGAGAAAGACAAAGAGGAAATCGAGCGGAAGCGCGAAGAACTCCTTGCTCGTAATGCGGCTGCAAAAAAGGAAGTCGAACTGCTCGCATCAAACCTCTTAGATGCTAAGAAGCAGGCCGATGATTTGGCTGCTCAAAAAGCGCGCACCGAATCCGAAGTGGCTACGGCTAGGGTCGATTTGGCCAAGGCCGAGGAGCAGGCTAAAGCGAAGGCTGAAGCCGCGGCCAAGGCCGAGGCAGCTCTTGCGAGCGAACGAAAAAGAGGCGATGAACTCGTGAAGTCCACTGCCGCAATCGACGATCGCATCGATGCCCTCAATTCTGGTCTGAAGGATGTGGGCGCCGACCTAAAGACTGTGGGCACTTCCCTCGCCGGGGTAGGGGAGAAGATCAGCAACGTAACTGACGAGGTGGCCGGCGTGAAGGCTTCCGTTTCCAATGTGAGTCAAGAGGTTGCCGGCGTAAAAGCTACCGTCACCAACGTCAGTGAGGAAGTGGCGGGGGTAGGGGATAAGGTTCAGAGCGTCACCCAGCAAGTGGCCAATATCGCCGAAACCACCACCGAGGCAGTAGCCGAGCAAAAGGAAGCACTCAACCAGATCAGCGAGCGTCAAGCCAAGTCACTCAACGAAATTTATTCGAATTATGCGGCAAACAAAGTAAAGCTCACCATGACTTTTCGTCACAAGGGTGGCTTTCTCGGAGCCGAAAAGGTGGACACTTACGAAACTGAAACCATTATCCTCGTCGATGGAACCTTCGCCTATACCTTAGTTCATGCCAAAGACAGTCCTTTCCGTCTCGAGCCTTTTCACCGCAAGCTCATCGAGGTGAGTGGAACTATCACCGGAAAAGGCATCAAGACGCCTATCCTCGTCAACGAAGTCGCCTTCATGGACGACCCTCGCATGTTGATCGTTCCCGTCTACGTTAACCCTCGCGAACTGGAGGAAAAGAATGACATTAAGCTTTTTCGCACCCCCAAGGACCCACACATGTTTTCCGAAGCGGTCGTGGTCGACGTCGGTCACACGCGCTTTGGTCAAACCGAGTTCATTCGCGATGGTCTTGACGGTCGCTACATTCGTGTGAAGCACAACCGATTTACTTTCATTACCGGGAAATTCGATCCGGGCAAAGGTGATCTCGTCTTTGCCAAGAGCGGAGAGGTGCTCGGCATCATGGTCAACAACGACTACGCCTTCCACATTCAAAACCTCGGGGCACGTATCCGCATGGGCACCCGCACGCCCTTGGGCAAATCGTTTGACGCCCCCAAGGCTACCGACCTTCTGGCAAGCCTCGGCAAGAGCCTGAAAACCCTTCAGCAAAAGTTTCGCTGATTCTTGCAATTAGGATCGAGTTCCGCCAGACTCTCTTCCTTTTTGCTGAATAGCCCGCATGAAGGAAGACGAAAGCCCCGTTGATGAATCCGGTCAATCCGCCGATTCTGTCTCCGTACCCATCTCGCATTCGGAAGAGCTGAATCTGTCCATCGGGGAATCGCTCGGGAAATTCTTCAGCGACAAAGGCCTCGCTGATATGGTTCGTGGTCGTGGTTTCTTTCCCGGTCTTATCGAGCTACCTAAGGATCGTACCCACTGGTCGGTCGCCATCATTTTCATCCTTCTCGCGTATTTGCTTAGTTTTTATGCACGACTGGAGTGGATTGAGTTTGCCCAGGCCACTTACGTCGACGCGAACGGGGACACCCAGTTAATTCGTCCTCAAATGGTCAAGGACGGCGTGGCCGTGGCCAACACTCACGACAGTTTCTATTTCGGCAGCATTTTGCAAAAAGCTCATTTGGGTTTGCATCAAAACAACAACCTCCTCCCATCCGCTATTTTCTCGGGAGCAATCACCGCTTTGCCCTATGCTTTGCTAAAGCTCTTCCCCTCACTCACCATCGAGCAATTGCTACTGTGGTTGCCGGTTTGGGTAGCCGGCTTGGTCTGCATTCCGATCGTGCTTAT
>CAWVZQ010000028.1:0-16212 GCA_963934405.1 uncultured Opitutales bacterium
TGGCAGAGGCTCAAAATACCATCTCAAGTTTGCAGTCTATTGTGGAGGCTAAAGATCTTGAGCGAGAGCTTGCCGAAGCCAAGTTGGCCAAAAGCATAAAAGAATTAGAGTTGTTGCCTCAATCCGGTGACCAGTCCGCTTCTTTACGGAAAGAACTTGATGACTTGCGTTCTCAACTGTCAAAGGCAGTTGGTCGGCAACCTGGGTCCTCTGAACCTGACTTGAGAGTTGCTGAATTGCGTGGGGAGATGGAAAGCCTAAAGGCAGAGTTGGAATTGGCTCGTGAATTAGCTTCCCGTATTCCGGCAAAGAATCCTGATGTCGCCAAGTTACAAAGCCAATTGGCTGATAAGTACGGGGAGGTTTTGGAACTCGAAACTGATTTGCAGCAAGCCAATGAGCGTCTAGCTGCACTGGCAAAAGCATCTCCAGGGAATCAACCTTCGGTGGAACTGGAAGAACTGAACCAACGACTTGCCTATTCTCTGGCTCAATTTGAATCTGCGGAACTTGCCAAGGCGGCCGCGGAAAAAAAGGTTTCGGATTTAACGGAAGCGTTGAACTCTTCTCAAGGACTTCGAGATGATCTCGTACAACTGCAACGGGACCTTGCTTTGGCCAAGGGGCAACTGGCCCAAAGCTCAACCGCTCAAGTTGAAGCCCTTCAAGCGAAACTTGACGAAACGCGTGGTGCATTAACCAGGAGCGAATCTCAAGTCGCCGAGCTTCAGGGCTTGGGGAATGATCTTTTGTTGCTTCAGCAGGATTTGGCTACCGCCAAAGCCAAGACTGCTCAAGCACCCGCTAATTCACCAACCCCCGCCCTGCGAGCTGAACTGGAACAGACTCGACTGGCTCTAAGGAAGAGTGATAACGACGTGTTGCAGTTGAACTCTGAATTCAAGCGTTCGCTGGAAGACTTTGCTCAATTAAAAAACAGCGTTGCTTCTCTGAAGTCAGAGAACGCTCGTCTAAAAGGAGGTGCTTCCATTGGGGGAGGCAATGCTCCTGATGCTCTTGCTCGAGAAAATGCCACCTTGCGAGCCCAAGTACAACAACGAGATGCAAGTATATTGTCTTTACGAGAAAATATGTCAAAGGTTCCACTCTCGGGAATTGGTTCGAATGAAGGCGAATTGAGAGCAAGAATCTTGCAAGCCGAAGGACAGGCAGAGGTAGCTCGTAATGCCGAGCAATCCGCAAAAATGAATTTGGATCGAACAGACGCCGACCTCAAGGAAGCCAACAGGCGCTTGATTGTCCTCGAAGAAGATCTTCGTGTTGCTCGGGTTCGTAGTGCCGAGCTTGATGCGGCTCGGCTTGGCACGGCATCAGTGTCTCCAGGAGTTCCTGATTTTACGAGCTCGTCTCCTGTTGGCACGTCTCTCTTGAAAAAACTTAGCGAAGAAAATGAAAGGCTGAAGACAGAATTGACATTGTCTCAGTCCAGTCAAGGTAACGATGCGCTTGGTCGTGAACTCCAAGAAGAGCGTCAAAAGAACCTCATCTCCGGAATGCAGATCGAGCGGGAGCGAGCCAAGATCAATGACTTGCAAAACGAACTTCAAGCATCCAAGCAGGTTAAGCGGGAAACCTTTGAGCGTGAAAGGGCTCAACAGCAGCAGATCGCCCTTCAAAACAATGAATTGAAGGTCTCTCGCGATAAGGTTTCTCAGCTCGAAGGCGCGGTGTTATCTCTGCGAGATGCGATTCGGGTCTTACGCGGTGGCGGTTCTTCCGCATCTCCCATAAGGTCACTATCTGCTTCGAGTTCATCGAGTGGATCCGTTCCGAGAAGTTCTTTTCCGTCCCTGTCTTCCGGGCGAGGAGTAGGAGGAGGTTTTGCTGCAACTTCTAGGGTGTCTCCCGTGCCGTCGCGAATCGATCCATTGCCTTTGCCTTCACGAAGTGGACGTGGTTTTAGTCGAACAACAAGGCCCTCGGCAGCTTCTTTGAACAGTCCTTCCATCCCCGTTGTTCGTTCCGTACCCACTGGCGACGGAAACTTGGAGGTTAATGCGAATGTCCAGTTCCTGAACAACAAGGTGCGACCTGCCTCCGACATTGAGTTTTTCGTTCTTAGAGATGATTTGGACACTATCGTAAAAAGGTCCGGCATCCAGATTCCTGTTCGGGAAGGCATCAAGACCGCTGCCGAGTTGTGGGCTCGTTCAATACAGAGTGGTTACCGATATCCCGGAGTTGCTGCTCATATACGAAACGCATTGGCTGATTCAAATCTTGCCCGTATTAAAACTGATGCTCGAGGTCTTGCCAAAGTGAGTTCGCTTGCTCCTGGAACTTATCATATCATCGGAACCGCCCCGCTTGGGCAAGTCGGCGTCGTTTGGTCCAAGTCATTCTATATCGAATCGGGTAGGACAAATCAGCTGAATCTAGATTTGCGCGGGGCATCTTGGGCCCAATAGTTTCACTAAAGAGATTTCCAAGAGCTATTGCGGGCGATGTCTTGTGGGCTTTGATCGGCCATGCGGTTCTGGCTTCAAGCCTATGCCGAGGGATTTGCCCACAGCCTAAATAGTATGGTTACGGTGCTTCCGTATCCGAAGTGGTCGGTTCGGATTTATAGAACTGTTCGACTATGCGAAGGTAGCGGGGTGCTTGCGTATCGCCGCCTGCGCTAGCTTTTCCCAACCAATGGGATGCTTGTGCGTAATCTTGCTCTACTCCTTGCCCTAGGAAAAAAATCATTCCAAGAAAGCGTTGGGCTTCAACATCGCCTCCTTTGGCGGAAGACTGGAACCAACTTCGCGCCTGTTCAAACTCTTTCGCCCGATAATAAACTGTGCCGAGCAGACGAGATGCTTCCGAGTCCCCCGAACGCGCCGGTCCTTTAAGCAGGCGAATGGCCTTGGTCGGGTTTTTCTCTAGGGTTAATGCTTTGCGGGCGTAGGTTACGGGATCAGCCAATTCTTTTGGACTTAATGGAGAAGATTCCGGGGAGGGGGCGACTGTGGCGTTTTTATCCAGATTCGTCGAGCTCCCCGAGGCTTTTTCAGCTGCAATTTGGGCGAGGGATCTTTGGTCCATGTCTATGGCCGTGGAAGATTCGCCTTTTTGCGCTTTTTCAAGAAGGACGCGATACTTGCGAAGTTGTAGCTTCGCCTCTGATGAACCATTTGAGGAGGCTCTCTCCAGCCAACCTACGGCCGCCTCCAGATTACGGTCAAAGCCTTCCCCTTTGGCGTATTTCATTCCAAGAGTAAGCTGTGCCATTGGAAGGTTGCGGTCGGCCGCAGCTCGCAGCCAACGACCGGCGATGTCTTTATTGTAATCAATGCCATCCCCGACCGAGTATGCCATGCCGAGGTAGAACATTCCCAGTGGAGATTGTAGCCTCGCTCCCTTCGAGCACCATCGAATGGCTATTTGAGAGTTTTTCTTGACGCCGATACCTGTGAAATAAAGCATTCCCAGAGTACTTTGAGCAGCTCCCAATCCTAAGTCGGCTGATTTCGTCAAGTGTCGTATCGCCTTCGAGAAATTTCGAGGGGGGTTGTCTATTTCAATCATGCTCAGGCAGAAAAGGGCGAGAGGATCGTCGTCGCGGGCAAGGGCGAGAAGATCCGAATTCAAGTACGCTTCGTCATAGAGGTATCTTCCGCGTTCCGAATTGCCTTTTTCCAATTCTATCCCGGCGAGTGCGCACAAACCGAAGGAACTGTCCTTTGCCGCGGCGAGACGAGCCCACTTTTCGGCTTCCGCTACATTTACGTTTAATCCACGTTCGCCATGTCGGTGAAAGAGAGCAAGCGCGCCTTGGTAGTATGCGTCACCAGCTTGGGCTTTACCATGAACCGTTGCTAATTCCTCGGTTAGCGGCGAGGCGATCAATGAATTCGCCCCTGCCATCAACATGATGGAAAGTGAAGTGGTAAGTCTTTTGATGTTCACGAGGAAAGTGATATCCTTGAGATAGTTCATCTAATGCTCAAGGCGAAAGTCGCCTTATTTCTTTCCCTATCCATTAAGGCAAGAATTTTTCTCGACCCGGCCAATCTGCGGACGAAGATGTAAGGTTATGTTTCGACAATGCAGTGATTGTGATTTCGAGTGGCATGAGTCGGATGGCAAGGTCTGTCCCGCTTGTGGTTCCGACTCGATGGATTCGGAATCTGAGGATGAGAGTGATTCCGCCGCACAGGCGGAAATCAATGAGGGGGGAGCTTTCGGCTCGGGGCCTTATGCGAAGAGTCAGGCCTCTTGCATGGTCGCCTTGGCCATCATAGCCTTGGTCTATTTTATCGTGCGTTTCGTGCTGGGTGGTTAGCTCAGTTACGAGACGGTTCCTGCTTGTCGCCTGCAGGAGAATCGGGAGAAAAGGGTTTCACGAAAGCATCACGAAAGTCATAACCCTGATCGAAATCTTCCGGAGAGTCGTTATCGGTACGTCCCAAGATCCCGTAGTCGACGAGATTAAAAACAATATCTCCGAAATCCCTGCACTTGCTCACTTTCCAGTGTTCTAGGACGGTCATGGTCATAGGACCGAATCGATCCAGTGCAAATTCTCGAATCCCATCCAGCAACTGATTGCCCGATACGTGCCCAGTATCTTTTTTCGGAGAATTCTCAATTGACTTGAGAGTATGATCCAGAGCTTCACGGACAAAAAAATAAGCCCCTTTGCCGTAGCGGGCATCCTTTTGGTGAATCTCGTTTACAACTTCGGGGAAATTCTTTTCGCTCATAGCCTTTCGTTTCGAGCCATCTGTGGCATAATTAAATCTTAAACCAATGATTCTCCGGCGAAAGGCAATTCTTTTTCGGACCATACCTTTATCATTTTGACGACATGAAAGTCTCTTACTCCTTTGTTGCCAGTCGGGCCTCCTCTCACTGCATAACTTGGACCTATCGACAAAAACGTCACAGGAAGTATTTCCGCAGTCGTATAGACGCCGTAAAGTTTCGTAATGAAAAAGCCCGTGAACTCGGCATTTCCGATGACTTCGCCATTGAGAACGAAATCATTTTTCTCGCTCTAAGCGAAATTAAGGAACGGCTGGACTCGATCGATGATCGGATAGATAAACTCGAATCCACGGCCATGGCGCAGGAAAATTACATGGACGAGCTTCGCAAGCCCCCGGTTCCAAAAATTCTCCGCATTTCAGAGGCCGCCAAAGTGCTCCGAGTATCTCAACGCAAACTCTACTACCTTTTGAAGAAGGGCGTCTTCAAGCGCTACAAGCTTCCGCACACCCGCACGACCTTCATCAAGTTGGACGAGGTGGAAAAAGCGGTTGGGCAGGGCGATATTGGCGATTTGCTTCGCTGATCACCCTAGTCCGGCCTTTTTTCCCTTTCTCGTATCGGTCAATGGGTCACTTTTTTTTCTTTCGACTCTTTCCCGCTTACGTTTTGATATTCCTTCCTTTATCACTTTCAAGTAAAATCGATCCTTTTATTATAACGAAAATATATAATCATGAGTAACAAATTCCCAGGTGGAGTGGCTACCGGAGACGCCGTTCAAGCGATCTTCAATGATGCCCTAGAAAACGAATATGCGCTTCCGGCGGTCAACGTGGTTGGCACCAACTCGGTCAACGCCGTCCTTGAAACGGCTGCCCAGGTGAAATCGCCCGTGATGATCCAGTTCTCCAACGGCGGAGGTGTCTTCTATGCGGGCAAGAGCCTGTCGAACGATGGCCAAAAATCGGCCATCGCCGGCTCCGTATCGGGGGCCAAGCACGTTCACGCCATGGCAGAGGCCTATGACGTTCCCGTCATCCTCCACACCGATCACGCCGCCCGTAAGCTTCTGCCTTGGATCGATGGTTTGCTCGACGCTGGTGAGAAATTTCACGAGCAAGAAGGTAAAGCCCTCTACAGTTCCCACATGCTTGATCTTTCCGAGGAGGAGATCGACGAAAATCTGGGCACTTGCAAGGAATACTTCAAGCGTATGGCTCCCCTCGGCATGACCATCGAGATCGAGCTCGGCGTTACCGGCGGGGAGGAAGACGGAGTAGACAACACCGATATCGACAGTTCCCGCCTCTACACCCAGCCCGAGGAAGTCAGCCAAGCTTACGAGACCCTCAAGGAAGTAAGCCATCGTTTCACTGTGGCTGCCGCATTCGGCAACGTACACGGTGTCTACAAACCAGGCAACGTGGAGCTTACTCCAATAATCCTCAAGAACTCTCAGGATTACGTCAAAGAGAAGCACGGCACGGGCGACAGGCCCATCCATTTCGTCTTTCATGGCGGTTCGGGTTCTTCCAGAGAGCACATTCGCGAAGCCATCGGCTACGGTGTCGTCAAGATGAACCTCGACACCGACATGCAGTGGGCCTACTGGGACGGCGTTCACGACTACTACAAGGCAAACAAGGATTACCTCAACGCCCAGCTCGGTAACCCCGATGGAGACGACGTACCCAACAAGAAGTACTACGATCCACGCACTTGGTTGCGCTCCGGCGAAAACGCATTCGTCAAGCGCCTCGTGTCGGCCTTCGATGACCTCAATTGCATCAATAGGAACGTGAGCTGATACTGCTCCCGAAAAAATGACCTTTTCAAGACGGCTCGAGACTCTAATCCTCGGGCCGTTTTCGTTTACTCTCACCACCAACACCCAGTCCTCATGAGCGATTCTCCCTCCGTCCTCGACCAGCTAAAGCAACACACCATCGTCGTCGCCGACACGGGCGACTTCGAGTCCATTCGCGAGTACGAACCGCGAGACGCTACCACCAACCCGAGCCTCATCCTCAAGGCCGCTTCTCAAGAAGCCTATGCGGGCCTCGTAGACGAGGTCGTCTCCACTGCAAAGTCAGAGGGCGTGTCGGACGTCGACGAAGTCATGGACCGCCTACTCGTAAGGTTCGGCACGGAAATACTCGCTATCGTCCCCGGTCGTGTCTCCACCGAGGTCGACGCCCGTCTCTCCTTCAACGTCCAGGCCAGCTTGGCCAAGGCCCGCAAACTCATTTCAATGTACGAGGCAGCCGGCCACTCTCGCGATCGCATCCTCATCAAGCTTGCCACTACCTGGGAAGGCGTCGAGACCTCACGCGTGCTCGAGCAAGAGGGCATTCACTGCAACATGACTCTCCTCTTTTCCCACGCTCAGGCCATCGCCTGCGCCGAGGCCGGTTCCCAGCTCATATCCCCCTTCGTGGGTCGCATTCTAGATTGGCACAAGGCATCTTCGGGCAAGGAATTTCACGGAGCCGACGATCCCGGCGTACAATCCGTCACCGCAATATATAACTACTACAAGAAATTCGGTCACGAGACCGAGGTGATGGGCGCCAGTTTTCGCAATTCCGGGGAAATCAAAGAGCTGTTCGGTTGCGATCTTCTCACCATCAGTCCGAACCTTCTCGAGGAAATGCAAAACGACCACGAACCGGTCTCCGTCAAGCTCACGGAAGAGAAGGCCCACGCTTCCAACCTCGAGAAGATTCACATGGACGAAAACGCCTTTCGCTTCCTTCTCAACGAAGACCCAATGGCCACCGAAAAACTGGCCGAAGGCATACGCAGGTTCGCGGCCGACGTCCGCAAGCTCGAAGACCTACTCTCTGAAAAGTTGAGAGCGTGACCATCGGTTCCCAGTAGAAGCGCGGTCCGAAATCTTTTACCCGCCCCTCTTTACCGAGGCGCCATCAACGGTTTCAAAACCTTCGAAATCGGGATGACCCAAATAGAGGTGCCCGCGTTTGCCGGCTCCTGCATGGGCTTGGCGAAAAGCCTCCGAGTTGGTCCAGTCCTCGAAGGCGGCTTCCGATTCCCATAGGGTGTGGGAAGCGTAGAGAACGTGATCCTCGCGTTCGGGTCCTCGGAGCAGGTTGAACTCGATGAAACCGGGTGAGCCGTCGAGGTAGGTGTTGCGGGTCTTCCAAATTTCTTCGAAATCGGCTTCGTGCCCCTTGACGATCTTGAAGCGGTTCATGGCGATGTATTGGCTCATGATGGTTATCCGGTATTTTCTTTGAGGGCTTGGGCCATCGCCCGATCGAGCCCGCTTTCTCTGAGGCGTTTGAGGAAGGCGTCGTCGCGAAGGGTAGAATAAACCTTGGGGTGGCGAAGGAGATCGAGCCAGCTGCGTTTCTCGATCAAGGTTACTATTTCCTTGTCTGCGGCGAGTTCCTTGATGGACGGATCGTTGTTCAGGAATTCACCGACCTTTGGATCTGCGGCTAGTCTGGCCATGGCTGTCGGGCTACGCGAAAGCAGGACGAGGTTTCGGCTATTCTCGTAAAAGGAGGGGGTGATGGGGTCGGCTTGCTCGATCTTTTCACCGACTCCGGTTTCACCGGAGCGTTGGTTCCAGTAGAGAAAGGCCCGAACTATGGGGTTTTGCTCGGGAGCGTGCTTCTCGATGGTTTCCGTGGGGGAACCGTCCTCGGGTGTTGTTGAGTAGATCGAGGTTTCCAGCACCGTGGCGACGTAGCGCACGGACAAGCCCCATGCCAGAATCCAGAGTCCTGCTATGCCCAAGCCCACCACTAGACCGCCCAGACGATCGAGGAAGCTGATGTCGCGTTCTCCTCGAAAGAGAAGGGCGACGGCGAGCAGACGAAGCACGACGTAGGTGCCGATACCGGCAATGGCGGAGGCGGCGAGATCGCGGGCGAAGGGGTGGTTGGGTTCGTTGGCTGGAAGCATGCCGAGCACGTATTCCCCCCCGTACCATGCGGCGGCGAAGGCTGCAGCCAAGGAGAGCAGGGCTACGACTTTTCGGGTGAGCCCTTGTCGCCACCCTTGCAGCCCCTGCCAAAGAGCAATCGAAGCGGGAATGGTGTAAAAGAGAATCATCCACAAGTTCGTTTCGAACTCAGCGAAATCCAACACGTAATTAGCAGCCACCACCTTCATCACGGGTTCTTTTCAAGCGCTTTCGGTCGACAAAGGCAAATCCTTCCTTCCTTACTGCTTTGTTCGCGCAGTTGACTTTTCGGAGTACTTGAGGTAAATAGTATTTCCACCAATTAAATAGACATGGCAGACGAAAACGACTCGAAATTACCTAAGCGCATCGTACGCACGATCACCTTGACGGCGGAAGACTTGTCTTTGCTGGATGGGATCGAGCGGATAATCTCCAAGACCGGTCAACGGATAAAGACTGACTCCAAGCTGATTCGAGCTGCGATCGCCGTGGCTCACAGTTCGCTCCACGACGAAGCGTACGATCTCATGGAGGTCGCGGACAAGGTGGTCAAGGAAGACGGTCGCACGCAGAGTCGCCTTTTGGCGAAGATGCTGGACAAGGGCTAAGTTCCCTTACGCTTCTTCCTCGCCGTATAGCAGGCGAGCGATTTCCGAGACATCCTCGGAAGGTTCTTTGCATTCCGTTCCCACGCAGAGCTGGTATCCTGTCGGTTGTTCGGCGTCTTCCGTGATTCGCAGGTGAACGAGACGGTAGGGTTTTTGACGAATGACTTCGACCAGCGGTTCGACGGGGGCGTCCTTTATTTTTATGACCGTGATGCCTATGGCCTGTTCTGCAAGAGCGGCGAGAGCGTGCCCGATTCCCTGCGGCACGCGTCGAGCGAGATTGGGATAGGCGGCTCTAGCCTCTGAGAATTTTCGATACCAACGTTCCTCCCCCGTTAGTTGATGAAGTGAGGCGAATACCCGCAAGAGGGAGGAGTTGCCGGAGGGAAGGGCGTTGTCGTACCAGAGCTTTTTCCTAGCTTGGGCGGGTGCTTCTTGATCATCGGCGGTAAAGAAAAAGCCGGGTAGCTTGGGATCGCGAAAACGGGCGAGGGCGATCTCGGCCAGCTCGATGGCACGTGCCTGATAGGTGGCGGATGCACCGGGTTCGATCCAGTCGACGAAGGAGGCGAGAGTGAGGAGTGCCTCGGCGAGGAAGGCGTAATCGTCGAGGAAGCCGGGTCCGGTTGCGTTTTTGTCCGGGTAGCGGACAGCGTGGAGGTTTCCGTCCTCGTCGCGAAGGTTGTTCCAGACCCAGTCGGCCGTTTCGCGGGCGAGGGTGAGCCATTCCTTCCGGCCAAAGGCGAATCCTGCCTCGGCCAAGCCTCGAATGAGCAGTGCGTTCCACGCCGCGACTTGCTTTTCATCGCGAGCGGGGGCGGGACGTTCAGAGCGAGCCTCGAGGAGCTTGGCGCGGAGGGGCGCGAGGGCTTGGCGCTTCTCGAAGTCGTCGGTAAGCAATACGGGGTTGGAAGTCCCGTGTTCGAAGTTGCCTTCAGCCGTGACTTCGTAAGCTTCGCAGAAAGTCGCGCAGTCATCTTCGCCGAGGATTTCTTTGATCTGCTCGGGCGTCCACGCATAGTGCTTGCCTTCCTCGCCTTCGCTATCGGCGTCGCGGCTGGAGTAAAAACCTCCTTCCGGAGACAGCATGTCTTGGCGTAGCCATGCCACGGTTTCCTCGGCTACGGCTGCAAATATCGGATCGGGTTGGCGACGCATGGTCCGAGCATAGGTGGCGAGCAGGAGGGCGTTGTCGTAGAGCATTTTTTCGAAATGCGGAATCTTCCATTCGGCATCCACGCTGTAACGAGCGAAACCACCACCCACTTGATCGAAGAGGCCCCCTCGGCCCATGGCGGTAAGGGTCTTGTGCGCGACGGCGTCTATCCGCTCGCCCATGCCGGAAGTTTGCGAGCAAGCGTGGGACTCGCGGAGGGCGAGCAAGAAGTCCATCTTCATGGGGGAAGGAAACTTTGGAGCGGGGGTAAAGCCTCCATGCTCGTCGTCGTGAGAACTGCACAGGGCCCTTGCTGCTTCTAGAAGGAGACCGTGATTCCATTCATCCTCGCCGGAGGATTGGGCGTCGTTGGCGTGAACGAGGTTTTTCACCACGTTTTCCGCGTTCTCGACCATTTCATCCTTAGTGCGTTTGTAATGGTCGGCTATGCGCATGAGAAGCTGTGGCCACGGAACGATTCCCTGCCCCTTGTCCTCGGGAGGGAAATAAGTGCCGCCCCAGAAGGGTTTTCCGTCGGGAAGGCAGAACACGTTGAGCGGCCAACCTGCCGACTGGTTGAACATTTGAACCGCCTCGACGTAAACGTGATCCACATCCGGTCGTTCCTCGCGATCGACTTTCACGCAAATGAAATGGTTGTTCATGATGTCGGCCACGTAGGAATCCTCGAACGATTCGTGGGCCATGACGTGACACCAGTGGCAGGCGGAGTAACCGATGGACACAAGGAGGGGCTTGTCTTGCTCGCGGGCAGCGGCAAAGGCTTCCTCTCCCCATGGATACCAGTGCACGGGGTTTTCGGCGTGTTGACGCAGGTAGAGGCTGGATTCTTTTTCGAGACGATTCGACATGAGTTGTGGGAATGAACTCATATTGGAGTTCCGCTCTTTGCCCAAGCTTGAAAGGTCTTTCGACGTTTTCCCGTTGAGGACTTTGCTGCTTCCCCTTACGAGTGGATTCCGATGCCTTCCATACGTATTTTGCCCGACCGCGTAGCTAACCAGATTGCTGCAGGCGAGGTTGTGGAGCGCCCAGCGGCGGTGGCCAAGGAATTGGTGGAGAACAGCATTGATGCCGGGGCTACGCAAATCGAGGTGGAGTATCGCAATGGAGGAAAGGCCTACCTGCGAGTGGAGGATAACGGAAAGGGCATGAATCCGGACGAAGCCCTGCTTTGCCTCGAACGTCATGCCACCAGCAAAATTCGGGAAGCGGACGACCTGCTTCTCGTTACTTCCTTCGGCTTTCGTGGGGAGGCTCTGCCTTCAATTGCCAGTGTGAGCCGATTTACGCTTCGCACCCGGGCCGCCGGCGAAGAAGCGGGCAGAGAAATCTTTCTTAACGGTGGCAAAATGATCCACAACAAGGATTGCGGGATGCCCGAGGGCACCCGGATCGAGGTGGCCCAGTTGTTTAACTCCGTACCCGCGAGACGAAAGTTTCTCAAGACGGACGCAACCGAGTCCGCCCACATCTGCCACTTGGCGAGGCTGTATGCGTTGGCCCATCCGGACATATCCTTCACCTTGCTCGAGGCCGGTCGCACGATTTTTCGTTCACCGACTTGTTCCGACTTGAAGGATCGGGTACATGAAATCTTTGGCCGAGGTCTGGCCGAGGATATGGAACCCGTGGAAGGGGAGGGAGACGGCTATCGCCTGCACGGATTGCTGGCTAAGCCGGGGAAGGGGAGGTCTACCCGCAAGGAAATGCTTTTTTTCGTGAATCGTAGGCCTGTGGAAAGCAAGACCTTGGCCTATTCCCTGATCGAAGCTTACCATACCTACGTACCCAAGGGGCGCTATCCGCCGGTGGCGTTGTTTTTGGAAATCGATCCGGCCGCGGTGGACGTAAACGTTCATCCGGCGAAACGTGAGCTGCGTTTTCGCGAGGAGGGAAAGGTACGAGGGTTCGTCATTCGCACGGTGCTGGATCGTTTGCGGGAACTTTCGGGCGATGCCCGTATCCAAGGGATTGCTCCCGTAGATGATTCCGACGAGAAAGAGTTTGTTTTGCCACGTCTGGATCCCTCGGCCCTTCCGGTGCCACGGATTGATGAGAGCAATCCCGATTCCGAAGGTGCCTCGGTTACCGGGGGAGAGGTGTTGCCTACCGGCGAATTTCCCTCAATTGACGTTAGTCCGCCGCCCGAGGAGAAACTTGAGGAAGAGGAGCTTCGAAAGAGGGTTGGCTTCCGTGACGACCCGGGAGTGGTTTGGCGTTTCTTGGGACGCGTGCAGGGCGACCTCGTTTTGTTTTCCACGGATGCCGGGGTGGTGGCCTTTCATTGCCGGGCAGCGTATGAGCGTGTACGACTGGAGCAAGTGGAGGATGCATTGGCGTTGGGTAAGTCGGCCGAAAGCCAGACCCTCTTGATCCCCGAGCCCATCGAACTCGACGGAGTGGAGGCCGGTATTTTGGAGTCGGCTTTGCCTGAATTGAGTAACCAAGGCTTTGCGATTGAGGAGTTTGGCAGAAATTTTTATCGTGTGGAGGCTTGTCCCGCGTGGATCGAACCGGGTGAGTCGATTTCCTTCCTGCGCGATTTTCTTGATCTCGCGCGTCGTGCCGGCGGATCGGCCGCAGGTTCGGTCGCTCAAGAGGAAATTGCCAGGTTGGCTGTGGTTCGAGGACGGGCAGCAGGTGATGATTTTGCCGATGGAGAAGTGATTCGCTTGGCGGAACAACTGCTGCGGTGTCGCAACCCGTTGACCTGTCCGCAGGGCCGCCCCACCTATGTCGAGCATCCTTGGCGAGAGTGGAAAAAACGTTTTGGGCGCACCCTGTAATTCGACAAGTATTTCGTTCCCTTTCAGGATAATCTTCAGTTCCGTGCTTGCCCGCAACCCATACTTTTTACAAGTTAAGCAAACTTTTAACTTTCAAACACCAACGCGAACCCGTCTAACGGACTCAACCATGAAAACGTCGACTCAAGCCCTTGTCTTCACCGCCTGCATAGCCGCCCTTGCCGCCGGTTGCACTCTTTCCGAAATCGGAGAAAAAACCAAGTCCGGCTTCAAGAAAACCGGTTCCTTCATTTCCGAAAAATCTAAAAAAGCCTATGGTTCGACCAAGAAGGCTCTTGGCTTGAACAAGAATTCTTCAGTAGAAATTCCTCCCATGTCAGTTTCCAAGCAATCTTTTGGCGAAATGCCCGATGGTAAGAAAGCATCCCTGTACACCTTGGCCAACGCCAACGGAATGAAGGTCAAGGTATCCGATTATGGTGGAACCGTCGTAAGTATTCTCGCTCCCGACCGTAATGGGAAGTTCGGGGACGTCGCCTTGGGCTTCAAAACATTGGCTGAATACCAAGAGAAGAGTCCGTATTTCGGATGCATTACGGGGCGATATGCAAACCGCATCGCCGATGGCAACTTCACTCTCGAAGGCAAGAAATATAGCCTCGCCGCAAACAATGGCAAAAATCACTTGCACGGTGGAGTCAAAGGTTTCGACAAACGCCTATGGGTTGCCGAAGTGGACGAGGATGATATCGCCGTTACCTTCACGCGGACTAGTCCGGATGGTGAGGAAGGATATCCGGGGGCACTCGTATGCAAGGTGACCTATACCCTGACCAACGACAACGAGTTGCGCATCGACTACAAGGCGACCACCGACAAGCCGACCGTCCTCAACCTCACGAACCACACTTATTTTAACTTGGCCGGTGAGGGTGCCCCAACCATTCTCGAACACGAGTTGAGCATAATGTCCGATCATTTCGTGGCGACCGACGATACAAACATTCCGACCGCCATCACCCCGGTCGTGGGGACTCCCATGGACTTTCGTACTTTCCACAAGATTGGTGCCCGCGTCGAAGGTGATCACAACCAATTGAAGTTCGGCAAGGGCTACGACCACACTTGGGTTATCCGTCGTGACGATGACGGACTTGCTCATGCCGTTACCTTGAAGGATTTAAGCAGTGGGCGTGTAATGGAAATCCATACCGACCAACCGGGGATTCAGTTTTACACAGGCAACTATCTCGATGGCACACTTGTTGGGAAGAGCGGGAAACCATATCCACATCGTTCGGGTCTATGCCTCGAAACCCAAGTGTTTCCGGATAGCCCGAACCATCAAGGCGAAGAGGGATGGAAGTCCTGTGTGCTCAAGCCCGGCGAAACCTATAAGCACGTTATCGTTCACAAGTTTCGAGCCGAGTAACGATTCGCTTTTCCCTGCGAACAAGCTTTCGACTACTTTCACCGTTCGATAAAGCTTGGCCCGAGCCTTGCTACTTCACTTTGGTGAGGTTAGCTTACCTTATATGCTGTTTTTCTCTAAGCGCTTCTTAACACTATGACTTTGCAAACAAAGGAACCTGACCTTCAGGTCGATGCCAGGCTTTCCGGGCAAGATGATTTGGTCGAGGAAATGAAGACCTCGATCCTGTGCCATCTCCGTCTTACTATGGCTCGCCATTTGTCCAATGCCACAAGACGAGAATTGTGGATGGCTACCTCACTTGCGGTTCGAGACCAATTAATCGATCGTTTCATCGAGACTCAAGCCGTTCACAGTAAGTCTGGGACAAAACGAGTATATTATCTCAGTCTAGAGTACCTGATGGGGCGTTTGTTGAACGTGAACCTGCACAACTGCGGTTTACGTGAACCTGTCCGGCAAGCGTTGTCGGAACTGGACCAGGATCTCGAGGAACTTTGCGAAGAAGAACACGATATGGGCTTGGGCAACGGCGGGTTAGGCCGCCTGGCTGCGTGTTTCTTGGATTCGATGGCCACGCTGGAACTGCCTGCTATCGGATACGGTATCCACTATCAGTTCGGGCTGTTTCGACAGAGTTTTCGGGATGGTCATCAAATGGAAAGTCCCGACGACTGGCTGAAGTTCGGTAATCCGTGGGAAATCGTACGACCCCAGTACGCACAGACCGTGCGATTGTACGGTCGTGTGACGCATGATTACGATAGTTTCGGGAATTACTCGCCAAAGTGGGTCGAGACCAAGACGATCGAGGGCGTGCCGTACGACGTAGCTATTGTCGGGTATGGGGCCAAAACCGTCAATTTCCTCCGGCTTTGGGAGTCCAAGGCTTCGCAGGAATTCGACTTGGAGACCTTCAATCAAGGCGGATACGTCGAGGCAGTGCGGGAGAAGGCCTTGGGGGAAAGCATATCCAAGGTTCTTTACCCGAATGACGAAACTGAAAGCGGGAAGGAACTCAGACTCGTTCAGCAATATTTTTTCGTAGCTTGTTCCTTGCGGGACATGATTCGCCGTTTTCGAAAGAAAGATACGAACTGGGAGGAATTTCCCGACAAGGCGGTCATACACCTAAACGACACTCACCCGTCGGTCGCCATTCTGGAACTTCTGAGGATTTTGGTGGATGAGGAGCATTTGGTCTGGGTCTCGGCTTGGGACATTGTCCGTCGTACTTTCGCTTATACCAATCACACCCTGCTTCCCGAAGCGTTGGAGACTTGGGGGGAAGATCTTTTCGGAAAGGTCCTTCCGCGCCATCTGGAGCTCGTCCGGGAGGTGAATCGTCGTTTCTTGGCAGAGGAGGTAGAGGCGAAGTGGCCAGGCGACGCAGAACGAAAGTCCAGCATGAGCATCGTCAAGGACGGATGCATAAAAATGGCTCATCTTTCCGTAGCGGGTAGCCGCTCGGTAAATGGTGTGGCCGCGTTGCACACGAAGCTGCTGAAGGAAAACCTACTCCACGAATTTGCTGAACTGTACCCTCTGAAATTCAACAACAAAACCAATGGGATTACTCCCCGCCGTTGGTT
>CAWVZQ010000029.1:0-16103 GCA_963934405.1 uncultured Opitutales bacterium
GTTTCGTGGTCGAAGGGATGATGCCAAATGAGGTAGTCGACAAGGTGGAAGACGAGAAGGGAGGCCTGAAAGAAAATGGCGATGGGGCCGGCAAAAGAACGGCGACCAAGTTCTTTGGAACGGAAAAGTTCCAATCCGAGAACAAGTACGGCCCCCAGAGCCAAGGCCAACTCCGGCCAGACCTCGAACCAGTCGTTCGAATCGGCGAAAAGCTTGAAAGGAGCGAGGTCAATCATGATCGCCATCCTTTGTGTTGGAAGATTCTTCGGTGGCTTCGACTGCCGTTCCGTTAGTATCGAAGCCCTCTTTCACTTCCGGTTCATCGGCGGCAAGAGTGCAACAGGCGGGCAAATTTCCAGGTTCCACGGACTCGAAGGCTTCGTAGCGATTACCGATTTCACCATTTACACGGTCGGAAATCGTGCGAGGCCACAAACCGAGGAGAAGGAGTGCGGCTACGAGCAAACCGGCAGGAAGCAATTCCGAGAGATTTAGATCCTTAACGGGGTTTTCCTTTTCAAATTCAGCGAATTCTTCCGTCTGTTCACCAAAGAAAACATTGGCCACTGCGCGTAATCCAAAGATTGCTGAAATAATGATTCCTATAACAGCGAGTACCAAGGCAAAGCGAGTACCGGGGTTTTCGCCTAGAGACATGAAAATCCCGAATTCCCCCCAGAAGTTTCCAAAACCGGGAAGCCCGATGGTCGCGAGTGCGGCAGCTAAGAAAAAGCAAGCCAACACAGGTGTCTTGGTTGCAAGTCCGCCCATTTCATCCATTTCAAAAGTGCCACACCGACGATACACGAAGGTGCCGACCAAAAACATGAGGGCCACGGAAAGTCCATGCGCAGTCATAAGCATAACGACAGAACCGGCCCCAAGAGCGGAACAGGTGGCTACTCCTAGAAAGCAGTAACCCATGTGCATCACGGAGCCATAACCGACCATGCTCTTCAGATTGTTTTGAGCCATAGTCACTAAACCGACGAAAAGTACGTTACCCAAGGCCAGCCAGATTAGGAAATCACTCCATTGGGCAGCTCCGGACGGAAGTAGCGGAACCGCAACCTGAACCAGTCCATAAAGGCCAAACTTCTTGAGAACGCCGGCGTGAAGCATGGAAACCGAGGTCGGAGCCGCGTTGTATGCCCGGGGAGCCCATGTGTGAAAGGGAAACAAGGCCACCAATATGCCGAAACCAAGGAGAAGAAGTCCAAAAATCTTGAACTGCACGGACTCACCCAATGGTGTCGTGGAAAGAAGGTTGATCAGGGTCGGGAAATCAAATTTCTCCGCGTCTCCCATGACGTTCAAGGCGACCAGACCACCAAGCACGACCAACGCCCCGAGCGTAAGGTAAATAGTAACTTCAAGAGCAACGCTCCGACGATCTCGCCCACCCCATAACCCTATCATTATGAACGTCGGAACCAGAGCGAATTCGTGGAACAGGAAATAAAAGAACAAATCCACGCTGGCGAAGAACCCCATGAGGCCGGCCTGCATGAGGCTAAGCAAGGCGAGATACAGACGGATACGCTCAGCCCCCGAATGGATGGCAGCCAAACCTGCGGCCAAGCCCACGAAGCCGGCCATGGCAAAAAGCGGCGACGAAACTCCATTCAAACCTAGGTGGAAGGTAATTCCCAATTCCTGTAAACCGGTTCGATCAAAAAGAACTTCGTACTTGTAATCCGCTCCCACGGCGCCTTCAAACCAAAGGAAAAGGAGAACTCCGGCGACAAAGGGTACGCCAAAGCCAACGTAGGCCAATTTCTTGGCTGCCTCATCGCTTGAGACTATCCCGGTGAACAAGCATATCGAGACAACCGTCGGAACCACGATCGACGCTAACAAAAGCAACTCTTCAAAGCCTAAGTTCATTTCAAAAATGCCCGAACCAGCCTGCCGCATAGGCGAGAAAACCCACGACCCCGATCAAGAACCAGAAAGCGTAGGCATGAATGCGACCCAAGTAGAAAGACTTTCCGAGCAAGGCAAAAAGAGCGGCCACTCCCGCACTGCCGCGTACCATGAGCCCGGAAATGAAAAGGAGTTCCAGCACCTCGAGGATTCGAGCAACACGTTGCTGGATGGAGGTCACGTAGAAATTGTAAATCTCGTCGAAGAATAGTTTGCTGGAGCAAAGCTGAAACAGCGCAGGAGCTTTTTCCATGAGAGGATCTTCGTTGCCGGCTTGACCGTAAAGGCGTCGAGAACCCAAGGCGCCTGCAACCCAGGCGAAAGTACCAAGGACGACCATCCACAAGTGACCCGACATACCGTGAACCACATGAAGATCAGTATGAAACGCGGCAAACAGAGCTTCAGGCCAAAGCGCCTCGAATCCGCCAATTGCCGAAAGTACAGCTAGGATGATAAGCGGCCAAGTCATCACCGAGGGACTCTCATTAGCTTCCGCAACGTGCTTGGAACGGGGTTCCCCGCAAAAAGCGATCCAGTAAAGCCGGAACATATAGAAGGCGGTAAGAATCGCTCCGAGGTAAAGAACTACAAAAACGGGAAGATTCAAATTGTAGGCACCCAACAGGATGGCATCCTTGCTGAAATATCCGGAAAAGAAATTAACTCCGGAAATGGCGAGTACGCCGACAAGGAAGGTGTTGGCGGTTACCGGCATGCGACTACGCAGCCCTCCCATCTTGAATATGTCCTGCTCGTGGTGACAGGAATGAATTACGGAACCTGCACCGAGGAACATGAGACCCTTGAAAAAAGCATGCGTGGCAAGATGGAAGAGCGCCACGCCCTCCAAGCCCAAGCCGAAGGCGGCGGCCATGTAACCGAGTTGCGATAAGGTGGAGTAAGCGAGAATTTTCTTGATGTCGCGCTGAACCAAGGCGCAGAAACCTGCGTACAATCCCATAGCCGCTCCAAGCAAAGCAATAAAGGACAAGGCTTCCGGGGTAAAAAGGAAATCTATGCGAGCCAGCAGGTAGATGCCGGCGGCAACCATGGTGGCGGCATGGATAAGAGCCGAAACCGGGGTCGGCCCCGCCATTGCATCGGGCAACCAAACCTGCAAAGGAAACTGGGCGGACTTCCCGATGAAACCGCAGGCCAAGGCCAAGGCGATGCTGGTAGTGGCGCGAGCGGGGTCGGCAGCCATGAGCTGGCTCAGTTCGGAGAGGTTTACGGTGCCAAATATCCAGTAAGTCAACACAATGCCAATGAGGAAACCGAAGTCCCCCACCCTGTTGACGATAAAGGCCTTCTTCGAGGCATCGGAAGCTTCCTTGGTATGAAAGTAATGGGCGATGAGCATGTAGGAACTAAAGCCGACCAGCTCCCAGAAAACGAAAATCATGATCAGGTTGTCGGCCAAGGTAATGCCCAACATGGAGAACATGAAGATGGACAGACCTCCAAAATAACGAGCCTTCCCGCCATCGTCGGCCATGTAGCCAAGACTAAAAACGTGAATGAGGAAACCGACGAAGGAGACGACGAATAGAAGAGCTTTGGACTCGTTGTTGGCTTCGGGATCATCGATTTGGAAATCAGCGACTATCTTGAAGTCGCCGATTTCCAGCCAAGTTACGCCCGAATCTACGATCGCATCGCCTGATTCAGAGTCCGCAGAAGCAGACTCAGAAAAGATGATCTGGAGTGAAAGTAAGAGAATCGCTCCAGCAGCAGCGACGGAAACGTAAGAGGCGATTTTTCCGTTCCGGCGAAAAAACAGCAGGATAGTCGCGGCCGAGACCAACGGAATTAAAAGAAGCGTGCCGGTGGTGATGTCCATTTCCCTAGTTCTTGAGCATGGTCAGGTGCTCGGAAAATACGCTTTGCCGTTTTTTGTAGAGGGCCACCAGCAGGGCCAAGCCTACTGAAACCTCAGCCGCAGCCACGGTCATTATGAAGAAGACGAACAGGCTTCCATCCATATTTGCGCTGTGCCGGGAAAAGGCCACGAGAGCCACGTTTACGGCGTTTAGCATAAGCTCCAGCGACATGAGGACGAGCAGAAGGTTTCGTCGCAAGACTACACCCAGAAAGCCGACTGAAAAGAGCAACACGGCCACCACGAGAAAATCTTGAACGCCAATGGTATCCATTCCTTAGGCTTCCTCAGGTTGGGGTTCAGTGGACGCGGGTGAAGCGCCTTCAGTCTTCTCGCTGCGATTCTCTTCGTCATGTTTTTTGCTCAAGACGATTACGCCGACCATTGCCGCCAGCAAAAGAAAGCCGGCCACCTGCAAGGGGAGCATGTACTTGGTGAAGAGACCGTAACCGAAGCTCTTGACACTCTTTGAGAATACAACGTTGGCGCCTTCGACCGAGGTTTCTTCAGTCACGTCTTGCCAGTGAGCCGCGGAATCGGCGGCAACTCCTGAATACTCCAAGGTCAGCACAGTAAGAATGCCCACGCCCAAAAGAGCGAAGAAGCCGGAAAGCAGACGCGTCTTCGACAACGCAGTGCCCTTGCCCGAGTCAGGGCCCACGTCCATCAGCATGATGATGAATAGGAAAAGAACCATGACAGCTCCCGCATATACGAGAACCTGCAACACGGCCAAAAAGAATGCCTCCAGCAAAACGAACAACGAGGCCACCCCGACCAAGGACAAGATCATGAACATCACCGCCGTTACGGGATTGCGACTTAGGATCACGGCCAGACCACCTCCCACCGATATAGTGGCAAAGACGTAAAATAAAAAATCTACCAAGCTGAGGTTCATTGATCTCAGTGAGCGTTGCCCTGTTCCTTGTCGGCCTTCTTCTTGTCCCACTTGAAGTGCTTGTCGGGCAAGGTGCCGCCCATTTCATAAAGCTTTTCCTTGTCGTTTACCAGTTCCTCGCGGGAATAACCGGACAGCGAATAATTTTCTTGAAGAAAGATGGCTTCTTCCGGGCAGACTTCCTCGCAATACCCGCAGTAAATGCATCGGAGCATATCGATCTCGAACTCTTCGGGAGCTTTTTCGACGTGAGACTGCTCCTCGTCGTCTTCCGGTATGTGACCGGGGGTAATGCGAATTGCCTTTGGCGGACAAACGAACTCGCACAATTGGCAAGAAACGCATTTTTCTCGACCATTCGGATCCTTCACCAGAGTGGGTACACCTCGGTAACCACGAGGGATAGACGGGCGTTGCTCGGGATACTGGAGGGTCACCTTTTTTTTGAAAAGGTTGGAAAGCGTCGTCTTCAGGCCGGAAGCGATTTGAGGCAGGTAAGTGCGCTCGGAAAGAGAGAGCGGTTTGCGTTCTATTACGACTGTCTTGATCATCGGTTCGTCCTCAAAAGGTTCATGACGCGGCGGCTTGATCGAGGTAAGTAACCAAGATCACGTAGAAGATCAAGTTGACCAAGGCCAAGGGCAGTAGCTTGGCCCAGCCCAGTTTCATAACTTGATCATAGCGAAAACGCGGTAGGGTCCAGCGAACCCAAATAAAGAAAAAGATAAGGCAAAAAGTTTTGGCAAGGAACCATCCCACGCCCAGAAGCGAACCTATCCAACCCGGTGCCCAAGGATCGGCTACCCATGGCAAGAAGTGCCATCCACCGAGAAACAAGGTCGTGAAGATGGCGGACCCGATGACCACGTGAGCGTATTCAGCCACAAAGAAAATCCCGAATTTGAAGCTACCGTACTCCGTATGAAAACCGCCGACCAGATCGGTTTCCGACTCCGGCATGTCGAAGGGCAGGCGATTGGTTTCGGCAAACAGGGCGACAAGAAACAAAAAGGCAGATAAGGGCTGAGCAAGAACCAGCCAAGCGGCGTCTTCCTGAGAATTGACGATGGAGACAAGACTCAATCCGCTCCCGGTCATGCCCGGAGCGTTTACCCAAAGAAAAACCGGTAAAACCGAAAGCCCCATCACGAGCTCGTAGGAAATCATCTGGGCCGAGGAACGAATGCCCCCGAGGAAAGGATATTTGCTGTTCGAGGACCAACCGGCCAACACGATACCATAGACACCTAGGGAGGAGATCGCAAAAACGAAGAGAATGCCCAAGTCCACGTTGGCCAACACCAGTGGCGTGGTATGGCCCTCGGCATTTGTGAATTCCCCGAAGGGCAGCACCGTCATGGTGGTCAGAGCGGGAACCAAGGCTACAATGGGAGAAAGGTGATAATAAAATTTGTTAACGTGACCGGGAACGATTTCTTCCTTGAAGAGAAACTTCAAGCCGTCGGCCAACGGTTGAAATATGCCCAGATTCCGCAAAAAAGGCCCGATGATGGGTATGGCGGCAACAAAGGGAAGGACGGTACGGTTGGGACCCACCCTACCCTGCATCCATGCGCAGACTTTGCGTTCGGCCAAAACCGTGTAACCGGCAATGCTCATGACCACGCTCACCATTACGATAGCGTAGGTCACCTTCAAGGCGAGCATCTGTATAAGTTCGACGTCCATGGTTGTCGCTTAGACCTTGGCCGCTTTGGGCTTGGCCTTGACTGCTTTTTTGACTTTGGGCGGAGAAAAATTCAGAGCCGGTCCCTCAACGTAGGGAAGATCAGCTAACTTGCCGGGATTCAAGGCGAGACCATCGGAAGGGATTTCGCGATATGCGATTCCCTTGAGACAAGATGTCCGGAGTTTGCCGATTTCCTTCCAAAGAGATTCGAGTCCGAGAGATTCTGCAACTTCTCCCGACAACTCCGAGGCAATACGATTGAGGACAAGGAAATCGGGAACAAGCCCTGCGGGTCCGGGCACAGCTTGAAAGAATTTCTGAAGACGGAAGTTTCGATTGATGAAGGTTCCGCTCTTCTCAAAGACAGTAAGGCTGGGCAATACGACGTCGGCCATCTTGCTGGTCTCATTCTCATGGGTGCCGACATATATGATCTTGGCCTTCTTTATTTGCTCTTTGGTGATGCCGAGGGCAAAGAGGTCTTCGTTCACCACGAGAAGCGTCTTTACGTCACCTTTTCCCAATTGAAGAGCCAGTGGCTTCAAGTTGTCGGAAGGATATTTTTTTACCATACCCGTAGCCAATGCCCCACGCAGGTTGGGTGTGCGGTCAGCGGACAGCAAAAGACCATCGTCGTCGTCAAAGTGACCCGGCAGGTGGGTTTTGGCCTTCGTCTGATCCGCAAGTTTGCGAAGAAGGTATTGCTCCTCGACGGTAGAATGACAGGACCCGACAATGGCAATTTCATCGTTGGAGAGCAATTCCACCGAACGGGCTACGGCAGCATCAAGAGTAACCTCGGCGCCATCAGAGCGGTGGGCAGTCAAACGACTTTCGGACTGAACCTGCTTGAAGAGCTCTCGTCCGCTATCGGTCATCCAAGTATCGTTGACTGCATCGTTGCGACGCGGGGTGATCCGGTAGATTTGCCCCTCTCGGCTTTCCACCAAGGTGTTGGCTCCGGAACTGCTTTCGGTACAAATACTGGGAGACTCCTTCAAAAACCAAACCCGCATCTTGAAACGAAAGTCAGAACTGGTCAAAGCGCCGACTGGGCAAATGTCGACGGTATTGAGCGAATAGTTATTGGAGAGCTCCTTGCCGGGGAAACAAGTAAGGGTGGAATAACTTCCGCGATCCACAAAGCCGAGAACGTCGTCCTTGGCCACTTCTTGGCAGAAACGTATGCAACGAGAGCAAAGAATGCAGCGTTCGTCATCGAGAGTCACTCTTGGCCCAAGTCTCGTCCGCTTCGGCTTAACGTTCTTTCGCTCCACAAAACGGCTGTAACCGCGACCGTAATCCATCGCAAACTCTTGGAGCCGGCACTCGCCCGCTTGGTCGCAAATCGGACAATCGAGCGGATGATTCACAAGTAGAAACTCCATGATTCCCTCGCGAGAATCCTTGGCTAAAGGCGAATCCGTATTGACGCGCATGCCCGGAGCGACGTTCGTGCCGCAACCGATGACGGGCTTGGGGATCCATCCGATTTTTTGATTTCCATCCGCATCCAACACCGGTTCGCCCGTTCCCCGATCTCGCATGGGCATGCCCATTTCGACCAAGCACATCCGGCAGTTGCCGGCCACCGTAAGCTTTGGGTGATAACAATAGTGCGGAATCTCCCGACCATGAATTTGAGCGGCTTCTATCAAGTTTATGCCGGAAGGCACTTCGACTTCTTCTCCATTGAGAATGATAGGGATCATATCCACTTTACCGTTTCCGCTCATATACAAAATTTCAGATTAATCGTAAACGAGCGGGCCCTTCCGCATCGTCATCGGGAGCAGGCTGGTTGGCCTTGGCGATGAATTCATCCTTAAACTTAGCGACAAAACTTTGAGTGGGCCATGCGGCGGCCTCGCCGAATGCGCAGATGGTGCGACCCTCGATTTGGTTGGCCACCGAAACGAGCAAGTCGGAATCTTCTTCCCTGGCTCCGCCCGAGCACATGCGAGTAGTGATTTTACGCATCCATAGAGAACCTTCGCGGCAGGGAGTGCATTGGCCGCAGGATTCGTGAGCATAAAAGGCGTTGACGTTGGCCAGTGCCTCCACGATGTCGACGCTGTCGTCCATAACTATTATGCCGCCTGAACCCGACATGGTACCCGCAGCCATGGGGCCATCGAAATCTAACGGGATGTCGGTCACGCCCCAGTCGAACTCGGTTCCGTCCTTGAGCGTACCGGTAAATCGTTCGTCTGCTCGAAGCACTTTGGCGGAAGAACCGCCGGGAATGACCGCCTTCAAACTTCTTCCCGGATTCAGACCACCACAGACGTCGTAAATCATTTCTCCGAGAGTGAGAGCCCCGCACTCGAATTCAAAATATCCCGGTTTTTGAACCTGCCCGGAAACGCACCAGATACGAGTACCGGTATTATTCGGGATACCAAGCTGGGCAAATGCATCGGCGCCCATTTCCAAAATATGCTTAACGTTACAGAGGGTCTCTACGTTGTTGACGATAGTTGGACACTGATAGATACCCAGCACGGCAGGGAAATAGGGAGGTTTGATCCTGGGGTTCGGTCGTTTGCCCTCGAGAGACTCGATCAGGCCGGTCTCCTCACCGCAGATATACGCCCCGGCCCCACGATGCACAACGATATCGCAGGAATAACCCGAACCCAAAACATTGTCTCCGCACAACTTCTTTGCCTTGGCCTCGGCAATGGCACGGTCGAGGATTCGAGCCCCTTCGAAAAATTCGGCTCGGATATATATGAAAGCCTGTTTGGCTTGGATCGCGTAGGCTGAGATCATCATACCCTCAATCAATTGATGGGGATCCTTGTAGATGATTTGCCGATCCTTGAAAGTCCCGGGTTCGGATTCGTCGGCATTGCATATGAGGTATATGGGCTTGCCCGACTTGCGATCTAGAAACTTCCATTTCATGCCCGTGGGGAAGCCTGCTCCTCCGCGACCGCGAACACCCGATTTCAAGACCTCCTCGCAAATGTCTTCGGGCTTCGATTTGACTGCTTTCTTAAGCATGTCGTACCCTCCGTGCTCTAGATAGCAAGGCAGGTCGTTGGAGTACCCCTTGGCATCGGCGTACTTCAAAATGATTCGTTTTTCCTTTGCTACCGCCATGTCGATTTACTTCTTTCGAGCGCCTTTCTTCTTAGAGGCAACAGTCTTTTTACGAGGTTTGGCAAGCCCGTCTTCGTAACTCGTGAAATTCCGGTCCTTTTCGAGCGTGCCATTTTTTACGTGCTCGGCAAATTTCTCAGCGGCTTCGCCCTGAACGTCCTCGTAAGTCTTTTCATCAACGATCACCACGGGACCTTTGCCGCAATCGGCAAGACATTCCATGAATTCGATGGAAAAATCTCCGTCTTCGGAAACATGCCCTTCCTTGACTCCAAGTTTGTCCTCAAGGGTACGGCAAGTTTTGTAGGAACCACGCAAGGCGCAAGGGAGGGTTCGGCATACGCGGACGTGGGTCTTCCCCCAGGGCTCCCGACGAATCATGGGATAAAAAGTAACGACCTCGTAAATGTTCACAGGTTCCACCTCCAACCTCTCGGCAATCCACTCCACCGCCTCATCCGAGATGCAGCCTTTCTCATCCTGCACCAAGTGGATGACCATGAGGGTGGCGCTTCGCTTTTCCGGATAAAGAGCGACGACCTCATCGATCTTGGTTAAAGTTTCTTTGCTTAGTTCCATGAGAATTCTCGCTATGAAACTAGCGGTCGCACTCGCCCATCACAAAATCGAGGCTGCCCAGAATCACGGTGATGTCAGAGAGCATATGGCCAGGAGCCATTTCCTCGAGGATACTTAAGTTGCAAAAGCTGGGAGCCCTAATCTTGAGGCGGTAGGGAACTCCCCCACCCTTCGAGTATACGTAAAATCCAAGTATGCCTTTCGGGTTTTCAGCTTCGAAGTAAACCTCTCCGGGAGGAACCTGAGGACCTTCCGTTACGATCATGAAGTTTTGGATCAACTCCTCCATGCTGGTGAGGATTTTTTCCTTAGGCGGAGCAAAAATCTTCTTGGCGTCTTCGGCATACCATGAACCGCCGGGAAAATCATCGATGACTTGCCTGACAATACGAATGCTCTGACGAATTTCCTCTATGCGCACGAGATAACGGTCGTAGCAGTCACCCTTCACACCAATGGGGACGTCGAAATCATACTGCTCGTAACCGCAGTATGGTTTGTCCTTGCGCAAATCCAGGTCCACTCCCGAAGCTCGCAGGTTGGGTCCCGTGATGCCCCAAGCAAGAGCGTTCTCCTTGCTGATGACTCCGATATCCTCCGTCCGATCAAGAAATATTCGGTTCCGGGTAAGAAGCTTTTCCACCTCGTCGATCGCCTTGGGTAGTTCGTCGCAAAACTTGATCACGCGGCTTAGCCAGCCATCGGGCACGTCTCGAGAAACTCCTCCGATTCGAGTGTAACTGGTAGTGAATCGGGCTCCCGTCAACTCCTCGAACAAAGTGTAAAGCTTTTCACGCTCCGTAAAGGTGTACATGAAGGGCGTCCACGCACCCGCGTCCATGCCGAAGACACCCATGCCGAGTAGGTGACTGGAGATACGAGCCAGTTCGCACACGAGCACGCGTATCGCTTGGCAACGCTCGGGAATCTCAATATCGGTCAATTTCTCGACGGCCAAAACATAGGCGACGTTGTTGGCAAGAGGCGCAATGTAGTCCAGTCGATCCGTATAAGGGACGAACTGGTTGTAAGTCATGTTCTCAGCGATCTTCTCGTCGCCGCGATGCAAGTATCCGAGTACGGGTTCACACTTGGCGATGAGATCGCCGTCCAATTCCATAATGAGCCGGAGCACACCGTGGGTAGTGGGATGTGAGGGTCCCACGTTCAAGGCCATGCGTTCTCCGTCGGAACCTTGGGCAAGGTCGGCGCCACGCGCGGCAACGTCGCCTACGCTCACTTCCTTGGTAACGGTCGTGGAACTCATAGCGTTTTCTCGACCTCTTCGGTCCAACTTTCATCCTTGGCTCGCGGCTCGGCCTCGCTCACGTTGCCTTCGGCCGGTGAAACGAAGGGGCCCCCCATCATGGGAGCAGGTTCCACGGAAGCTTCCGTCACCTCCGCTACGTCGGGTGCAGGCAGAGGGGTCTCGATCCCGGCAAGGGGGAATTCTTTGCGCAAGGGATGGTAGGGATACTCGTCCCACATTAGAATGCGCTTCAAATTGGGATGCCCTGCAAAGATTATGCCGAACATGTCGAAAACTTCACGTTCGTGCCAATCCGCGGCAGGATATACGCCAGCCAAGCTGGGCACCTCGGGCTCGTCTACGCTAGGGCAATCGCAAGCGATGCGGAGGTAGGTTTTGAGAGCCAAGGAATAGAAATGACAAAGGGTGGTGAAGCGTGGTGAGTTTTCCTGACCCCAGTCAAGGGCCGTTAGATCCACCAACATTTCAAAACCCTCACGATCGCGGAGTGCCGAAGCCAGTTCCACCAAGTTCTCCGGCGGACAAAAATAAGACAAGCAATCCACCGAGTCGCGTGACGAAAGAAAGGCGTAGCGTTCCACAAGCCCCTTGGCCAATTCCTCGTCCATAAGGCAACAGCTCAAGCGACCGGAACGGTCTCTTGCGTCTTACGCAGGTTGCGAACGGAAGGTTCGCGTCCGATTTTGTCTTGGAGCTTGATCATGGCATCAAGCAAAGCCTCCGGACGAGGAGGACATCCGCTAACGTACACGTCGACGGGAATAATGTTGTCCACTCCCTGCAGCACGGCATAGGAGCGATACATGCCACCCGTAGAAGCGCAAGCCCCCATGGCGACCACCCATTTGGGATCGCCCATTTGGTCGTAAATCCGACGAACGACTTCAGCCATTTTGTAGGTTACCGTGCCCGCAACGATCATACAGTCGGCCTGTCGCGGCGAAAACCTCATGACCTCCATGCCAAAACGTGAAATGTCGAACTTGGAAGCAGCAGTAGCCATAAGCTCAATCGCACAGCAGGCTAATCCCATGGGCATGGGCCAAACTGAGTGCTGGCGTATCCAGTTCACTACTGCATCGGCTCGGGTGACGATGATTTCCCCCTCAACCTTACTATCGTAAGCAATTTCCTCGGTAGACATAAAAAACGATGGTTAGTATTCTTGTTATCGACATCCTTCCCAACCGGCAAACCTCAAAAAAAAGAATTAGCAATCCGAACCCTAGATAACAAGGAACCTAATTCAATGGGGCTGATTTTCCTTTAGGCGTTGACTAGACGACCATGCGAAACATCCTTATTCGACCAGCTTGAAAACACTTTAGGAGAGGTGACAGAGTGGCCGATCGTGCAGCATTGGAAATGCTGTGTACCGCAAGGTACCGCGGGTTCGAATCCCGCCCTCTCCGCCACTTTGGTCAGATCAAGCCTCCCGTACAAACACTTTGGCTCCGGTGGAAAAGCGAGCCTCGGCTAATTCGAGTACGGCGGGAGCGGCAACAGGGTCACCGCCGGCAGCAGCAGTCGCCTGACCGGCAACGAGAACGGAAGTCTTACCATATAGGTTGAGAGTTTCGCCGTCATTTGGCGAAAGAACATTCCCCGAGTTCAGCCAACGTCGAAGCTCGATTTGGCTCCAACTGCGATAAGGCTCGCGATTGCCAAGTAGGTTTTCGGCAAAACGAATCGATGCGGTTTTCCAAAGACTATTCGATAGTTCGCCCGATTCGGTCATTGCTTTCTGCATTGACTCGGTAGTCAACCAGATGGCCGTCACTGAGGTGTCGGCCACTACGTTGGCGGTACGCGGCACCCCGGCCAAGACAGCCATTTCGCCGATAACGGCTCCACGACCCATGATATCGACCACGAGATCACCAATCGACACGTTGACACTTCCTCCGGTAATAACGATCATACCGTCTCCGGCGCCGCCCTGCTCCATGATTCGTTGGCCTGAGGTGTACGAGCGCTGCTCGGAAAGACCGATAATCTGGGAAATGACTGAATCGGGCAACCCCTTCAACCAAGTTACCTCGCGTAAAACCTCCTCTGGGGAAGGCATACGCAACTCAAGGGAGCTCTCCATTACGTCCTTCATTCGCTCCTCTACGTCAAGGAGCAATCGATCGGATTCGTCACCTTCAAGAGAACCCGCCTTGCGGAGTTTCTTGATCGTATTGCGCTCGTGGTTAAGAACGGAACGGATGGCATCCTTGGTTTCTATCCCCACTGTGACCTCCGGATAAGCCTCATGCATTTCCTTGAGGAAATTGAGGCCATGCAAGCGGTTTTCCCGAATCTCGTTCTTGAGTAGATTTGCAGTCTCGGTCACCTGCTTGGGATCTCCACTTTCGTCTAGATCGGAGGCAAAACCGTCCACCATTTTGGCCACGTCCTGCTGAGCAACGACAAAGGCCTTAGCGGAATCATAGCTAACGGTCAGGCGATCGACAAACATACCCTTCAAGACAGGAACGTTCTTTAAGGCTTCAAGGAGCTTAGGTATTCCGCATACTTTGTCCAAGTATTCACGCTGGGTCAGAGGAACCTTCCCCTCCAAATCCAGAAATTCGCTCAAGTTGTTGTCGAGCAAGGCCACTCCTTGGGCACTCAAGAGACCTTCGCGAAACTGCGCCCAGTAACTGCTGCTTTCCTTCTGGAGCAGGCGGCGTCTGGTTTCCGCCAAGGTATCCATCCCCGCCACCTCGTCAGCCGTCAACGGGTAGGCCACGGGGTCGGGCAAATACTTGCGCACCTCACCCCAGTTGGCGCCGCCGAGAAAGCGGTCGTCCTTAAGGAGATTCATTTCCTGCTCGCAACCCTTGGCTACGTTGCCCGAGGCGTTGGAAAACATTAGCTTTTTAACCGCAGGTAACTTGGTCAATCCCAACCCATTTACCAATGGCTTAACGGTGGTCGCGTTGACCAGCAAGGTAAGCAACACTACCCCGGAAATATAAAAAAGAAATTGGTCCCTAACTCGGGAACTGATACCTACCAAAGAGGCCGTGGCAACGGCACCGGAGCCTTCGCCCACAATTATTACTACTTTATCACCGGAGGCGAGCTCATCGCGCAACTTCATGGCTTCTGCAGAGGTCTTCGATCCCAATCCATGTTCGGCGATGTGTTCGTCCTGAGAAATGCCCGTGACCTTTCCGTTAGTGATAGCGGCCAAAGCATGAGTGAGGGAATGGGCCTTGTAAGTTTGAGCCTGCACCGCAGCACGTGACTTCGCTTCATCATCCTTGTTCACAATAAATACAGAGGTCGTTGCCTCTTTGTAGCCTGAACCTCCAGATCCAAGCTCGAATTCGTAGCGAAAATGTTCGGAATACACCACTAGAGCCAGAGCCAAACCAATCGCTCCGCGAAGTCCACCCCACCAGACGACAACCGCGTCCTTCCCGGGCAAACCGTAGCCCGTCCTTTTCATAAGTGGGTAGAACATCCCAATGTTTATTGCCCTCGTCAAGTGGATGGCCAAGTAAATGAGGAAGAGTATAACATAGTCCATTCCCGTAGGATCGACGTTTTGGGCAATAATTACGCCGACCACGATAAAGATGATGATGTTCGAGAGATAGGCCGCCAGTTCCCAGAACTCGTGCATGAAGTGAGCCACCTCGGGGCTTATGCGCTTGGCCCCAACACCCGCCATGAGGATGCCCAAGGCAACCAACCCCAAAACTCCGGAAACATGAAAGAAATGCTCGCAGATGAAGAAAACGGCATAGGACGTGACTAGCACCAACGTAATCTCGATCATCGCATCGTTGAAGACCTTGCGCAACCAAAGTATACAAACGATGCCGATAAGCACTCCCACTAGGGCGCCCGCGCCTCCAATTGAACCAAATCCCAAGGTAGCGTCTACGACAAAGTCTCCCAGTCCAGTGAAAATTTGAGCACCGGTTACGAGACCGATAAGAAGCATAAAGGCAACAATCGCGGTACCATCATTAAGGAGCGACTCGCCCTCGATCAATGTTCCCAGCTTTTTGCTAGCACCGAGTTCCTTAAGTAAGGCTACTACAGCCACTGGGTCGGTAGCACTCGCAACTGCACCCAATAACATAGAAGCCAACCACACAAAGGACATCGCGCTCGGGGTGTCCACATGCCATTGCGACAGCACACCCCCTTCCCCACCAAAGAATTGCACCATCCCCCAGAAGCACAATCCCGTCATAAGGGTTGCCGTAACAATACCAGGTCCGGCCATGTACAGGGCGTTGCCCACAGACTTTTTAAAAGTGTGGACGTCCAAGGCGAATCCAGCCTCGAAAATAAGGATGGGAAGGAATACGTACAGAATGAGATGCCCATCCATACTCCCGCCCCAAGTGATCGCCGCACTCAAGGTGTGCACTATTTTGTGCCACAAGCCATCGTCGTGAGCTCCTACAGCGTGCTCTTCATGTCCTGCTTCAGCGTCATGCTCGTCGTGCTGCGCTCCGGCCGCATGCTCTTCATGTCCGGGTTCACCATGCTCGGCGTGTCCGGCTTCGGTCTGCTCGGCGGTAGCAGTACCTGTGGTATCTATATAATACCGATTCAGTCCTCCCATTCCCAAACCGATTAGCAAAAGAAGAACCGTGAACGGTAAAGGAACTTTCTTGAGAAAATGACTAGTCGCTGCTCCAATGACCAACGCAATGATCAAGAAGAAGAGACCGTAAAGGTAATCGTGACCACCCGACGAGGCGAGCAAGGAGGGGAAAAAGCAAGTTATGTTCAT
>CAWVZQ010000030.1:0-16098 GCA_963934405.1 uncultured Opitutales bacterium
TACTTTTGGCCTCCGACAAGGCGGGTAGTTTCATCACCGGTCACGAGTTGATCGTCGACGGTGGATATTCCGCGATGACGATCTAGCCCTACTTAAATGGCCATAAAAAAGCCGCCGGCTTGCCCAAGCCGACGGCTAATAGGATAGGTTTCTTGGTTTTTGCATGCACCAACAATAGTCAGTGCAGCATATTTTCGTGCAACAAAAATCATGTATTCCAATAATTTCTGATTCAATGGTAATTCTGTCTTATTTCACTTTTTCCCGCCATCCGGCACAACCTGATGGATTCCGTTAGGTTTTTAATCAAAAACGCCATATATGTCCGTAATTCATTCATTTCCTACGAGTTATAAATGCACTATTCTTCAGTTTGAACAAAAACAACAGCTTGCAACCAACGATCGTCTTCCCTGAAAGGAGATCCAAGGCACTCCCAATGCCCTGATGAAACATAAAGGTATCCCTCGGTATCTTTGCACTCGCGTTCAAGCAGTTCATTCACTTCAACGCCTAAATCCTTTAAGCTTGGAGCACGGATAATCTTATATTTTCGCTGAATCAATCTCATGCTCCAACGTTGATTCAGAAAGCAAAAGGGCCGTCCAGAGTAAAAAGTTGAGTTATTGCGGAAAGATAGTTTTCATCGGCATTGTCTGGAAGCACATTCAACCTACTAAATAAAAATTTTCGCTATTCTGTTCGCGACTCCCGTCTTGCACTTCTTTCAATTACCGTTCAACAACCTTAACAACTATGGCTACTAAAACCACTACTGAAAAAAGCAAGACCCCGAAGGAGCTTTCTGGGGGCGACGTCAAAGCTATTGAGGAACTTCGCTCTTCCTACGAGGACATCACCTCGGAAGTGGGCAAGATCATCATCGGTCAGGATGCGGTCATCGAGCGAATGCTAACCTGCATGTTGTCGCGTGGACATGCCTTGCTCATGGGCGTTCCTGGATTGGCGAAAACCTTGCTAGTGAACTCTCTGGCTCAAACGACCTCACTTAGTTTCGGTCGCATCCAGTTCACTCCCGACTTGATGCCTTCGGATGTCACGGGAACCGAAATCCTTCAATCAACCGGGGAAGGTCTAGAACGTGAGTTCGTTTTTGCCAAAGGACCTCTGTTCGCAAACGTGATCCTGGCTGATGAAATCAATAGAACCCCGCCCAAGACCCAGTCGGCTCTTTTGGAAGCGATGCAGGAAAAAAGGGTAACTGTGGCCGGCAAGCACCATGTTTTGCCGGAACCGTTTTTTGTTTTGGCTACACAAAACCCAATCGAACAGGAGGGCACCTATCCCTTGCCCGAGGCTCAACTCGACCGCTTCATGTTCCTCATTCAGGTGGAATATCCCTCCAGAGATGAGGAAATTCGGATATCCCAAGAAACGACGACGGGGGATATTCCGAAATTGAAAAAGGTAATTACGGGAAAGAAACTTCGTGAGTTTCAGGAATTGGTAGAGCGAGTCCCCGTGCCCGACCACGTGCATGAGCTGGCTGTGGACTTGGTACGCAGAACCCGACCGAAGTCCGATGAATCTCCTGCTTGGTTGCGAAGGTGGGTGCAGTGGGGCGCTGGTCCTCGAGCCGTGCAATTTTTAATTCGCGGAGCCAAAGCCCGTGCCGTTTTACACGGGAATTACATGGCAAGCACGGAAGACATCGAAGCAGTGGCCGAACCCGTGCTATTTCACCGCATTCTAACCAACTTTCATGCTCGTTCGGAAGGAATGACAAGTTCCGAGGTTGTGAAACGCCTCATCTCCGAGGCTCGCAAGGAGAAACGATGAGTAGAAGACGCAAGTCCTACCTCAAGTACTTGGACAAGGAGGCTATTTCCCGCATCACCTCGGAACCCTTGCTCACACCTTTCCCAATGGAAGGGAGCGTATCCGGGCATCACAGAAGTCCTCACAAGGGTTCCAGCGTCGAATTTGCGGAATACCGAGAATACGTCGCCGGGGAAGATCCCCGTAGAATGGATTGGCGAGTATATGCCCGTTCGGACCGGTACTACCTAAAGGAATTCGAAGCCGAAACCAATCTACGCTGCTACCTTGCCCTAGATTGCAGTGGCTCAATGGGCTTTGGAGCGACTGAAAGTAAATTGGAATATGCTAAAAGACTGGCCGCCACTTTCGCTTACTTAATTATCGGGCAAGGTGATGCCGCCGGTCTCTGGGCCATTCGAGACAAAAAATCTTTCGAACTGCCGGCGAAACGCAACCCGGCTCAGATTCAGGAAATGCTCGAGACTATGGGCCCACTCAAACCCAAGGGTTCCCCTTCCTTAGTAGATAGTCTGCACGATCTAGCGGAGAGAGTTCGACCTCGAGGAATGACGGTCGTGATATCGGATTTTCTAGATGAGCCGAAAGACTTGATCGATGCCATACATCATTTACGCGACCGTCGGCACGACGTCGTTTTATTTCACCTCATCGACCCTCAAGAAGAGGATTTCCCCTTCGAACGCCCAACTCGCTTCGTTGACTTGGAGGGAGCCGGTTCGCTGATTACGGAACCTGCCGTAATCAGGGAGCAATACCTCGAGAGCATGAGAATTCATCTCGAATCTCTTGCTCAAGGATGCCTCGAATCCGAGGCTGATCATCGCATCATTCGCACCGACATTCCCGTGGCCGAAGTACTGGATAAGTTTCTCGGCGAACGCACGGCAGGCAAGGCCGCATGATCGATCCGATTTGATAAAAGCAAAAAGCCTGTTGAATATCAGTTGAAATCAGGAACATGACATTCCTTCAGCCTCTAGCACTGTACGGATTGCCCTTGGCGTTGCTGCCGGTAATCATCCATCTGCTGAACCTGCTACGGCACCGATCGCAACCGTGGGCGGCCACTCGCTTTCTCTTACAGGCAAGACGAAGTTCCTCGAAACTTTCTCGTTTGAAACGGTGGCTGACTTTGTTACTAAGAGTATTGGCCTTGATCGGATTGGTTTTTGCTCTTTCTCGACCGATGACGGGCGGAGATTCAATGTTTTCCTTTTCGTCCGGAGCACCCGAGGCGATAGCCTTGATACTGGACCGTTCAGCGAGTATGGAAACGAAAACAGGAGAAGGGGCGGCAAGCAAACGGGAACTCGCCTTAAAAGCCCTGGAGAACTTTGCGAAACCTTGGACCGAAAGCAGAATCGTCTTGGTCGACAGCGCCTTGCGAGAACCCGTCATATTGTCCGATTTGTCCACCCTCGCTGACCTGGCCATGGAACGATACATCGGGTCCACCGAAACGGCAGCCGACATACCCGCCACCCTTGCAACCACTCTCGACTGGTTGGAAGAAAACGGCGTGGCTACTGCCGAAATAGTCATTGCTTCCGATATGCAGGAAAGCAACTGGAAACCAGAGGGGAGCGAAGACATCTTTCGACGGATCAAGAAAGTTCTGGCGGCAAAGGAAGGTTCGTGGCGCACGCGAATTCTCGCTCTAGAAGGTGAAGCTTCCACAAACTCTTCCCTACTCGGTGAAAACCTCTTGCGCCGCAGCGAAAAGCTCGACCTTCTCGCACATATTCAACGCCGCCCGATTGCCGATATTCCCTTGCGAATCACGGCCAACCTAGACGGCGTACAAAGTGAACTCACAGCCGAATTCAAGGGGGAGAGCTTTCTTTGGCGATCCTCCGTGCCTTTGCCGGAACCGAAAAACCAAGGATGGCTTTCTCTTAGTCTCCCCCCCGATCTGTGCCTCGGCGACAACTCTTGGTATTTCGCCTACGGCTCTGCAAATCGCCCACATGCCGCGGTCAGGGCCGACCTACCCAAGGCAGGACGCATTCTGCGGGCAGCGGCAGCCAACGAGAAAGGAGTTCCGGCAGACGTCCTGCCGTCATCCAACCTAAATAAGGAGGATCTCGCCGGCAGAACGCTGATCGTCCTTCAAGGAAATCCGCGGACTCCACAAGAAGCCGAACTATTCAAATCCTTCGTCAATGAAGGGGGGACCCTACTATGCTTTCCTCCCAGTTCAAAAGAAGGTGCTGTAATCGACCCGATACGATGGCAACCGGCAGAAAAAGCACCTGACTCCGAATCTTCGTTTCGCGTAAATTCTTGGAATGAAAACGGCGGCATTTTCGCCAATGCTTCCGATGGGACTCGCCTACCCTTAAGTGAACTCTCCACCACCACTCGCAGCATTCCCCTTGGCACCGAACCTTTGGCTTATTTCTCGGACGGGAAGCCCTTCTTATCCCGCAAAATAATGGGAAAGGGAGCGATATATATCTTTTCCACTCTACCCGTAGAAAAATGGTCCGGTTTGGCAAACGGATATATTCTCGTGCCGGCAATTCAACGCCTATTGGAAGAGACCACGGCAACACACTCGCCAGCGCGTTCGCTGGCTTGCGGTTCTGCCGAATTTGCAGAAGCAAACGAAATCGAGTGTCTCGACTCACAGGAGAGAAAAAACCCGACTTTGCATGCAGGAGTCTACCTTATCGACGGCAACGTGGCAGCCGTAAATCGCCCGCACGAGGAGGATTCGCCTGCGCTCTTCCCAAAAAAGCAAGCTGTCGATTCTCTAGGCAATGATTTCGTAAGCTATCTTAAAACGGAAACTTCAGGCAATCAGTCGTCTCGCGCCGAGATATGGACCGTTTTCCTTTACCTCGTTCTCATTTTTCTATTGGGCGAATCTCTCTTGGGATTACCCGGTGCCATCAAAAAAATGAAAGGCCACCCGACTTGATGGATTTTTCCGAATGGCGCCTAGGCTGGTCTTGGCCGGTGGTCTTGGTGGTGATTGCCGTTATGGCCATCTGCCTGCGGCTTTGCATCCTTACTTGGATTCGTTCAGGTAGAAAAAAATCCATAGCATGGCTGGAAGCCCTGAGGTTCATTATCGTGGGTTTGATTCTGGTCACGCTGGCGAACCCTGAACGTGTCGAACGCATAGAAAGGGATTCCGAACCCGAAATACTTCTGCTGGCGGACGCTTCGGGCAGCATGAACACGCGCGATGTAAAAGACGCCAACGGAACGATACTCACTCGTTCGGAGTGGGTGAAAAAATCACTTGCTCAACCTTGGCGCTCCGAACTCGAAAAGACGGCCATTGTCTCTGAACTCCCTTTTTCTTCCGAAAGCGGCAGCGAGGCAACCGACCTCTCGCTTCCTTTGCAGGAAGGGCTTGATCGTATTTCAAATCTAAAGGCGGCTCTATACTTCACCGACGGAGACGCAAACACAGGTCCATCCCCACTATCTCTCGCAGGTCGTTGCCGTGCGGCGGGTGTCCCCACATACGTTGTTCGAGTCGGCAGAGAAAAACCTCTGCCCGATCTCGCCCTCGAGGACTTCACCGCACCTTCCTTTGCTCTCCTCGATGAACGGTTAACCGTCAGTTACCGTATTTTGAACGCCTTCCCAGAGCGTATCGAAACGACCTTGAAGTTGATGGGGAACGATGAACAAGTAGCCATAAAACCGATAATCTTGCCAGCTGGCGAGGAGGTGAGCGGAACCATGTCCTGGCTGCCCACAATGAAAGGGCAGATGCGGTTACGGGCAGAGCTTGAAGAGCATCCGGGAGAAAGCATATTGGAAAATAATGCCAGAGAGCTCGAGACACGCATCGAAAGCAAGGTACTCAAGGCCCTGATCGTAGATTCATTCCCAAGGTGGGAATATCGATTTCTACGCAACGCTCTTGAACGCGATCCACGAGTCGATATGAACTGCATTCTTCTCCACCCGGGAATGAATCCCGGCAACGGACGGGGATACCTTAGAGAATTCCCCGGCTCTCCCGAAGAACTAGCCCCTTACGACGTAGTATTCATTGGGGACATTGGACTGGAGGAAGGAGAATTGAGTGAAGCCGACTGCGAGGCATTGGCCAACCTTGTCCGCCTGCAAGCCTCCGGGGTAATTTTTCTTCCCGGACGGCGAGGGCGTCAACCCAGTCTTGCCGAAAGCCCCTTGGGTGACCTTATTCCCGTTGCCTTCGATCCGGCCAAACCGAGGGGAGTGGGCACCTCCAATTCTTCGGCCATCACGCTTACCACAAAAGGCCGCAATCACTGGCTGACCACGCTTAGAGGAGCGGGCGAACCTGACGTTCAATTCTGGAAACGGCTCCCGGGGTTTCATTGGTCCGCCGCTGCTCTCAAGAGTCGGCCGGGATCCGAAGTACTTGCAGTACACTCGATCTTTAGAAACGAATGGGGACGGATGCCGGTGTTGGCCATTCGCTACGTCGGAGCCGGCAAAACCCTCTACCTCGGAAGCGACTCCGCATGGCGATGGCGTCGAGGCGTCGAAGACAAATACCACTATCGTTTCTGGAGCCAGATAGCCCGATGGATGGCCCATGGACGGCATCTGTCGGAAGGAGATGGGATGAAAGTCATCCACAGCCCGGAAAGGCCAAAGACAGGCGAAAACGTCTACCTGCGCTGCATCGTCTTGGACAAAGACGGTTTTCCCCTTAAAGATGGCCCTGTAGAAAGTATGGTTGAGCACCCCGGAGGTGAAACCGAAAGAATCTTTTACGAACCTGCTCCGGAAGGAGATGGCGTCTTTCTCGCAACCTTTCGGACTCGTCAATCCGGCACGATCAAAATCAGAACGGAAGTTACAAAAGCCGATCGTTTCTTGGAAACCAACTTGCAGGCGGAAAGTCATGGACTGGAACGGCTTGGTCGCCCGGCGAGGGCAGGCGATCTTCCCGAACTGGCAAGACTCACTGGCGGGAAGTACGGCCTCGCCGAAAATCTAGAAAGCATCGTTCAGGCCATAGCCGCCCTGCCTGCCCCCGATCCTCTGGAACGAATACATCGGCTAAGAACTGATCTCAACTGGGGATTATTCCTTTGCGCATTGCTCGCTATTTACTGGACTGGCCGCAAATTCGCAGGAATGATTTAGCCATGAAGCAAAAAAGCAAAAGGCACGCACCTCTGCCGGAAAGCCTTCGGCGAGCAACCATTCGCTTGGGGGCAAGGGTTCGCAAGCTTGCCCACACCCGTGGAGCGGGTGCCATTGCAGCGTGTTTGCTGACCTCCTGGTTGGTTTTATTTGCCAGTGACCGATTATGGGACACGTCTGGCCTCGTTCGCATTTTTCTAGCGGGAGCTGGTTGGGCGGGAGCGACCTTAATGCTTTTGGCATGGTATCGTGGTGGCATTCTTCTTCCGCGATCGGAAATCCATCTAGCAAAATTAGTTCGGAGCAAATTCGGCGGCCCTGGCGATCGTTTCCTAGGAGTCCTCGAACTCGCTCGGCGTTCCCCGGAGGAAACGCGGCATTCCGAGGCGCTTTTCGAAGCAGCCGCGAAAAAAGTGGAGCAAGAGATCAGCCGACTGAAACTGGATGAAGCTGTCGACGTTCGGCCGTCAAGACGAGCTCTCTCGTTCTGCTCAGGAGCTGCTCTTCTTGTGGGAATCATAACGTTGACGCTACCGAAAATCGCACAAAATGCATGGGAGAGGTGGGCCACGCCCTGGAATAACTCACCTCGCCTCACTTTAACCACGCCGGCATATTTTCCTGCTCAAACCTTCTGCGCCCGAGGCGAGCCAGTGCCCTTGCGCTGCATTCTGTCCAAGGATTCTCGCCGCAAGCCCGAGGAAGCCGTCCTTATTTCCTCTACCGGCCAAGAGTTTTCCGCAAAAAGAAATGGTCTTATTTACGAGTTCGTTCTCCCCGGACAATTCGAGGCTAGAGATTGGACACTGGAAGTGGGAGACGCGCGGGCCATTCTTCAAGTTACGCCATTGGAACGTCCGCGCATCGAACGACTGGAAGCCATCGTCAAACTCCCGGACTATTTAGGTTACCCAAAAGAGCGAAAGACCATTAAAGGCACGCGAGTTAAGGTTCTGGAGGGCACCCACCTCACTTTGGAAGGTGTCTCAAATAGACCCGTCGATCGAGTTGGCGTTCGAACAAAAAGTACCCATTTCGATGTTGTGGCAGACAAGGAAACTTTCAAAACCGAGTTGGGCATTGTCGGAGAGTCCTTTGACGCGCAGATTAGGTTCACGGATATTTTCGGCCTTTCCCCCGCAACGCCAACTGCGCTTACAGTGAACTCCATACCGGACGAGGCACCACGAGTTGATTTCGAAAACCTACCTGGAGAAAGCGCGATTCTAGAGACGGAAACCTTGGATCTTCGAGTTATCGCAAAAGACGACTACGGCATCACCATGTTGGAGCTCTATCTCGGGGTGCAAGCAATCGATGGGCAAAGCCACGAACCAGACCGACTTTCAAAGAAGGAGGAACAGGCCACAGATGCCAAGACACTGGACCTTTCCTTCCCCTTCGATCCATCTTTTCTCGGACTCAAGGGAGGAGATGTTGCAATTCTGACCGCCAAAGCGATTGACAGAGCGCCGGACAGAGAGCCCTCCGTCTCTAGGGAAATCATTCTACATGTCGTAGGTCCCGAAGAGCATGCAGAAGCAGTTCGTCGCCGGATGGAGGAAATCCTAGCCCAGGTTTCCGAAATCGCCAGAGAAGAGGAAGCCATCATGCTGGAAAACGTGCGACTATCCGACGAGGCTTTCGATGAACTAGACGAACGACAATCGGACAAGGCATTGGAAAACTTAGCGGAATCGCAAAGAGACAACGCTCGTGATCTTAGGGACACGGCGGAAGAAGGAGCCGAAACCCTCCGGGAAGCACTCCGAAATCCTCTTTTCGATGAAAACGCTCTAACAGAATGGAGTGAAACCCTCCGCAAAATGGAGGAGGTCGCCGCGAACGAAATGGCAAAGGCCGCTCAAAGCATAGACCAAGCCAAGGCAAACCCTTCGTCTGCCAAGCCCAATTTGTCCGAGGCAGAACAATCCGAACAAGAGGCGCTGGAAAGCTTGAGAGAGATACTGGAGCAAGCAAATGAACAGCTTGACGATCTTGAGGCGCTTACCCTCGCTCAGCGGTTACGACAGGTCCAAAAAACCGAGAATCGTCTTGGCGAAGTTCTTGTTTCCCACTTGCCGAGCACCATTGGTCACCGCTCGAAAGCTTTGCCCGAGAAACAACTCAAGATGCAGAGCGAGCTTGAAAACACGCAGATTGAGGCACATGTGGAGACCGAGCTTCTCCAAGGAGAAATAAGTCGTTTCCACGAAAGAACCGGACGGGAAAACTATGGAGAAGTCGGAAAGCTCATGGAGGAAGAAGGCGCTGTCGAAGGTTTGAGAAAAGGGTCCGACCTCATTCGAAAGAACGTCGCTTTTGCCGCACTGGACAACCTAGACCATTGGGCAGAAAAGTTTAAAGAATGGGCCGACATGCTGGAAGAAGATGAAGGCAGTGGCGGCGGTGGCGGCGGCGGCGGCGGCGGCGGCGAATGCAAAGACATCACCGCCCAAATCGTGGCCTTGCTTCGCATTCGAGAAAAACAAAAGGCCATCATGGGCAAAACAAAGTTGCTTGAAGATCATTTCGAAAAAGACGTTCGCAAGGAGCGTTCAACTCTCCTCGCCGAGAACCAGAGAGACCTGATGACCGACTTGACTGAGGTTCAAGTCGATATCGCAATCGAAGAAATCAACCCAATATTTGACGATGCTCACACCTACATGGCCTCTTCCGCCTCGGGATTGGAAAAAGAAGATTACGGAAAGCCGACCACACTAGCGCAAACACAATCCCGCGATTCCGTCAGCGACATCATAAACTTGCTCATTGAAGCCGCCCAATCAGGTTCTCAAGGTTCTTCCGCGGGAAACGCACAAGCTCTTCAATTTCTCCTCAGCCAACTTTCAGGGCAAAAACCCGGACAAGGCAAAGGCATGATGCCTGGACAAACGGGTGGCGGAAGTCAACAAGGTGGTGATACGGACCAAGATCACGCAACCGCTCTGGGCGATGCCGATGGCATTGCTCCCGGAAACCGCAAACCTCAACAGGCGGGAGGAGCATCGGGAGTGCCGCCACCGGAATTCCGCAGAGCCATGGAAAACTACTTCCGGCAAATCGAGGACTAGTAATCGTGAAAAGCCTTCTTACCCAAGTTTTATTCTTGGCTGTTCTTTCCTGCAGCACCCTACGGTCACAGAAATTGTTCGAGGAAGCCAACGACGATCTTGTACGACAAATCGACCGGATGTACAAACAAGGTCTGGGATACCTTGCCAAGAGCCAAACGGACGGTGGCAACTGGTCCGATAATTCCTACGGTTCCGAAGCAGGGGTCGTGGGTCTGGCGACCTTGGCTTTACTCGCCCGCGGAGATGATCCAGAATTCGGCCCCTATCGAATAACTGTAAAACGTTCCCTTGACTACATCCTTGCCCGCCAAGACAAAAAAACCGGCTATATTGGCTCATCCATGTACAATCACGGATTCGCGACACTCGCCTTGGCGGAAGCCTATGGCATAACCAACGACCTCCGACTGGGTCCCGCGCTACAGAAGGCAACCGATCTGATCTTGGGATCACAGAAAGGCAATACAAAGGGTGCTTGGCGATACGGTCCTGAAAGTAAGGATGCGGACACCACAGTTTCCGGGGCCCAGATGGTGGCTTTGTTTGCCGCGAGGAACGCCGGACTGTCCGTACCCGAATCAGCAATTGAAAAGGCAATTGAATTCTTCATCTCTTGCCAAGATTCCAGCGGGGGGTTCGGCTACACGTCTAAAAGCGGGCCTAACCAACCCCGCTCAGCCATAGGATGCCTCGTGTTGGCGCTATCCAAGGACACCGATTCAAAAGCTTACAAACAATCCGTTAAATACCTAATGGGAAATGCCGCTCATGACGGCCAAGGCCACAAGTTCTATAGCCTATACTACACATCCCAAGCAGTCTTCCGAGCAGACCCATCTCTCTGGCGGGTCTGGAATTCCAAAAACGTAAAACGACTTCTTGCCACCCAATCCGACGACGGCAGCTGGAACGGGAATTACGGAAAAGCCTTCTCCACTTCTGCTGCTCTACTATCCCTAGCGCTCAACTACAGGTACCTACCGATTTACGAAAGATGACGACATTATCTACAACTCTTGCAGGAATAGTTCTGCTGACTGCGAGTTTCTCGGCTGCATCAGGTCAAGAAGTTAAAGTTGCACCGAAACTGCAGCTAAATGCAGAAGCCAAAACGATCATCGAGTTGAAAGTCGACGACGACCCCAATGCAAAAGCACAAGCCGTTCGGATCCAGCTCGATGTCAAACCACAAGCAGTGCAAGTTCAAGCAAAAGCCCAAGTCTTGATTGAAAGAAATGGAGAACGCATTAGGTTGGTTGAAGCACCAAATATTTCGTGGAATCCAAGCACTGTATCTAACAAAACTGAGGACGTCCCTGAAAACATAGACTCATCGGACCTCCTCCACCTCTTCGACGGTTCACAAATCAGAGGGCAATTAATTGAGCTAACAGGCAATCGTTTTCTCCAATGGGAGAACGAATCGGCCGCCAATCCGCTGTCTTTTCGCTTTTCCGCTGTCGACTCGATCGAACTTGCCCCGCGTACCGTGCCTGAAAAAAAACCATCTGCCGACAAAGGCAGCAAAGTGTTGCTGAAATTCACCAACGGAGATCGACTAAGAGGGCACTTGACCAAAGTCGATGCAAAGACCGTAGCCGTGGAAACCGACTTTGCTGGAGTTTTGGCAACACCAAGAGAAAAAATCACCTCGATCATCCTATTGCCTCCAAGTCACGAAAGCCTATACGATGCCTCGTACGGATTTTCCGGTTGGAAACCAAGCAGCAAAAACGCGTGGAGATACGAGGGTGGCGGACTGGTTGCGACTGCATCAGGAAGTCTAAGTCGGATTCTCCCTGAAAAAGATGCTATAGAAATAGAATTCGAAGCTCGTTGGGAACGCTCTTTTTATTTCCGCGTGCAGATGTTTTCTGATAATCAGTCCGCTTCTCGTTCCAGTAGCTATGGAAGCATAGGGTACGACTTTTCTTTTTCCAACAACAGGTTGAACCTACAAGCGGCCAAGCGAAAAAAGGGGCGGCTCACTCGGGAGACCATTGGCTCGGCGGTTATTAAAGATTTACTGAGCTTGAAATCGGCCCGCTTTCGCATTTACGGAAATCGTAAGACTAAGGAATTCGCCGTTTGGCTAAACGACCGCAAAATGGCCAGCTGGAAAGACGGAGATGAGGAATTCATTCCCATGGGTAACACCGTATCGTTCTACAACCAAGGCGGCAGCTCCTTCCTTCGTCTAAATGAAACCTCAATTTCCGGTTGGGAAGGCGACTACACTCCAGTCGAAGAACCCTCCCCCGAAGAAAAAGCAACCACTCGCGTAACCTTGGTCAACGGAGATTCCACCGCATCCGAAATTGGCGATTTAGTCGATGGAAACCTCCAACTGAAAACAAAGCGAGGGACCTTCAAAACACCCGTGGATAGAATTCGCTCCATATACTTCCCTCAAACAGACGGATTAACCACAAAAACGGCGTCCGAACGCATTTGGCTAACAGGCTCGTCAGGAAACCTAGCTCTTAACCTTACGGCCATTCGGAATGGTATCGCCAAAGGGGAAAACACAAATTTCGGAATGGTAGAAATCTCTATGTCTCGAGTTCGAAGACTGGCCTGCAACATACATTTACTCGAACTTGAAAAATACTTGGCCCAACTGCGTTTGGCTCGACAGGCACTCGAGGCCCGCAACCTTGAAAGCGCCAATCAGATTCTACAAAAAACGAACCCGGCCATGAGGGGATGGTTATGGGGGCGCCTCGCCTTTCACGCAAAAGCTCTTTCGAGTAGCGAAATCCTCAGCTTTGCGCCCCACCCCGAGTCGGGTCTCGCGGGCGCCGGCTTCGCAGAGGATTCCGAAACGATTCTGACCGTTGGCAAGGATGCCACCTTTGGACTGTGGAATGGGCACGCCCGTCTCGCTTCGGGCAAAATAAAGGGAAGCGAAAGCCTGCACGGCGAACTTGGCCGCTTCCCCAACGAAACACAACGCTTCACCACGATCTCACGGGATTTCTGGCTAGGACAGTTCGAAGTAACCCAAGAACAATACGAGAAACTCGTAGGAGAAAACCCAAGCACTCGGAAATCTCCAAAGTTTCCCGTCGAAAAGACATCCTGGTTCGACGCCACCGAATACTGCAAAATTCTCAACAAAAAGTTTCCTCCTGCAAACGGGTATGTATACCGCCTCCCGACTGAAGCCGAGTGGGAGTACGCCTGCCGGGCGGGGACAAACGGTCCTTTTGCCGGATCTTCCATCACTTCCATACCTAACGACGACACCGCCTATTCCGAACACCTTGCCCAAATAGCTTGGTTTTCGGAAAATTCAAATAATGCTCCCCATGCCGGCGGAGAGAAAGATGCCAATGCATACGGTCTTCACGACATGCACGGCAACCTCTGGGAATGGTGCCTCGATCACGTCGAGTTAAACAAACAAAACATGCTCAAGAGCCGAATACCGGGTGCAGTGGACCCCTTCATAACCGAGGGACGCTGGCGCTCTCTGCGCGGCGGTTCTTTCAATGTCGGCTTCAACCGTTGCCGGGCGGCTTATCGCGGAGCAAACGATCCTGGAGTCAAGAGAGACGACCGAGGTTTTCGAGTCGCCCTCGCCCCTGATCTCTCTCCGGAAGCGAATGCCACAAAGGTACTGGTTGAAAAGCCTCACGTCGTGCAAGAACTCGGACTTCGTCTAATGCCGATTCCGGCAGGCTCGTTTCTATTAGGTAGTCCCGAAAAGCTTCCCGGAGCGTGTGCAGTCAGTGTACCGAAAACGGATCTCATCTTAACCGGAAACGCAAAGGGTGAACTCTATCTTTCCGATCTCGCGGGAAGACCGCCACGCAATGTAGGTCAAAAATTACCAGCAGCAGTAACCGCTGTGGCGGCATCCCCGGACGGCAAGCTTATCTTCACAGGTTGCAGTGATGGCTCCACACATCTCGTTTCCCTTCCAGAAGGCGTAAAGATTGCCTCCTTCTCGGATCACAAATCTCCCGTAACTACAGTCGCTTTCTCCCCAAAAAAGAATCTTATGGCATCATCCGAACTAGCGGGTAAAGCCGTAATACGAACACGCGAAGCTGAAAGTAAACCCATCTTCCTTGAAGGACATTCCGCACGATTCGACAACATCGATTTTTCTCCCGACGGAACTCGCGTTCTCACATCCGGACCAGGTGCTCCTCCCGCCCTTTGGAGCAGTGCAGACGGCACCTTCCTTCTTCACTTTCGGGTAGAACTGGAAGATGTTGTAACCGCTCGTTTCGCACGCGATGGGCAAGGTGTCTCGGTAGCCTGTCGATCCGGTCGCATTCTTTTTTGCGAAACTTCCACCGGACTTACCTACAATAGGATTACTCTTCCAGGAAGAGAATTAGCCGATTTACATTATTCTCCCGAGGGAAATCGCATACTTGTTGTTACGCAAGAGGGCCTTTGCTCCATTAGAAGCATTCCGCAAGCAGAAGCTATAAGAATTGTTGAAAAAGACGGTTCTCTGACTAGCTCCCCGGATTACTATTTCGATCTTGCCCGACATAACGCGTCCCCTTCCTTCCTTCCTTCCACACTGGAAGCTTTTCTCCGCAAACACGGACAAAAAACTGACGGTGACACCCTGCCCCCGGGTTGTTCGCAATCACCGGACAATGCATGGATCCTAACTACTACCGACGGTGCATTGAGACTATGGCGCGCCGAAACGGGAAAGCTGGAAGCCAATCTTGCCGACAAGCTGTCCGCGCCCTTCGAGTCATGCACCTTCTCTCCCGACGGACTATTCGCCACCGGTCGCCTGGCTACTGGACAAATTCTTGCTTATCCCGCCTTCCCGCAATCCGATAGCGCCAATTCTGATCTATTGCCTAACGCCGATCTTATACGTTCTTGGTTCAACTCCTCTCCCCCTCGCTAACCTCTGCGAAAAAAAATCGGATTTTACTCCCTCCGATTTGCATTACATATAATAGCCGGCTTATCTTGCTTTAAGTTAACAATGAAAACTTAAGGCATGAAGAAAAAACGTCAGGCAGAACCCGATCCCATTCAATACCGAATCAAATACCAGGCTGAGGGAAACATCGTGCCAGTAGTCAAATATTTCATGGCCACCTCCACGGAACAAGCCTTGGAAATGTTCGCGTATTCTTTTCGGAACCTTCAACCCATACCCGAAGTTTTAGATTTTTCAGAATGGAATCGATGGTCGGAATACTGGACTAATATTCCGCAAGAAGTTACCGTACCGGAAACATCCGACCAGTAACTTGACGGCTCACTGAGACAGCCACTTGTTCTACAAAGTAACGATCCGGGATGGAGAACCGGTTCTGGTTGCGGATTTGCACATACGCGCGACATCCGGGAAAGCCTCGTTATTTTGTTGTTGAGCCCACAGAAAAGCTCTTTATAAACAATCTGCAATCATCCATTTAATTGCAGTACACGAAAAGAAGGCACCACCCCTATAGATGACTCGCTCATCCTCTCATATTTTCCAGAAAGTAAATCTACGTCTAGCTGGTGTGTTGTTTTTATTTTCTGCGTCTTGTGGTGGACCTGCCCCGCCGCCGCCGAACGCTCCGCCACCTCACCCAAACTTGTTTTTACCCACAGGCAACCAAGTTTCACCAAGCACACAAGCACCAGTGCTTGGAACAACCCAAAGTTCCGATAAAAAGAGTGTTGTTACACTTGAAGCTCTTGGAGATGTGTGGATATTGGTACAGAATGCCCAAGGAGTGGAATTGCAATGGCAAAACTTGCGCAAAGGAGAACGTCTACCGGTTGCCAAGCAAGGATCCATCTCCATCACTTCATCAAACGGCAAAGCCCTTAGAGTGTTGGATCATGAGGGTCGCTCTCTAAAGGAACCCTCGGAAAACGAAGGTATCGCAATTCTGCGCCTTCCCTAAATGCGCCGCTTAAGATTTTCGATTTTTTTTTGAACGGATAGACAAAACCCCAGTCTGTAGTATTGACGAAAGTCAGTTTGTTTCAGTCTAGTTTGTTTTTCTAAGCCAGAAAGCGCCAGGATTTCACTCCTGGCGTTTTCTTTGGTAAAGAATCTACTGAAACTTGCGAAAAAGAGGTAACGCAGGAGAACCCGAACTGCGATTCACCTCAGTATTCTCGTCAA
>CAWVZQ010000031.1:0-15672 GCA_963934405.1 uncultured Opitutales bacterium
CTCTGTTCGTGACGTTGGGTTAGCCAATAACACTTCGCTCCTTCGAGGAGATGCTCACCTGAGCACTGGAAAGTTTGGACAAGCCTTGAATCTAGACGGTTCCGGAGACTATGCGGAAATTCCAAAATTCAGGGGCATTTACTCCGATGGAGACTTCACCATCTCCTCATGGATAAAGCTTAACAGACTCGGGCTCACAAGCAACGCCGACGACTCAGGTATTTTCTGCCGGACCGGCAATGGGAATGATTCCGTTCTCCTGTGGTACAACGTAAACGGCACTGGGAACGCCAACCGTACTTTCTCGTTCAATGTCGGAAATCCCGGCTCTAACGCAAATAGTCTGGACGGTCCGGACAACACCGCTCGGGTTGGCGTTTGGCAACACGTCGCCAGCGTCATGAATGGCAACGAGCGATTTCTTTACCTCGACGGAAATCGCATAGGCCACATGCAGCTTGGCCCAACCGCTACAACGCGGATGGAAGGAAGTTCGGTTCGAATCGGATCATGGGAAAGCTCGGCCGACTTGGACTTCGACGGACTAATTGATGACGTCCGCCTATATGACGTCGCTTTTACCGATGCGGAAATCGCAGTACTCCACGGCGATGGCTTCGGCGACATAGGCTTGATTCCCTTGATCACGATAGCCTCGCCAACTGACAGATCGCCCATTTCCGTCAGTATAGATTTCAAGCGATTCGGCACCCTCGAATCCGTAATGAACTTCGACGTCAACTCAACCAACGACATCAACGTTACCGGAGGCACTATAGAAAACGGCAATGGATCCGGTTCTACCTACACTTTTGACATTATACCCAACTCCCAACCCTCCATAATCACAATATCCTTACCCGAGGGAGCCGGTGATGACTCTTTGAATGCAAAAACCTCTGCATCATCCCTATCATTCGCTTTTCGACCCAGTCTTACAGGAGAGGACAATCTCTTGGTGTGGTATCCCTTCGAAGAACTAAACGGAACCATAACCAAAGACCTTTCAAATCACGACTTTCACGCCGAAATACCGCAACAGTCCGGTCTCCTTCTTTATGACGGTTTTGCCGGATACACGAATAATACTTCCATTGCCGGAAAAACAACAACGGATCCCTCACAAGTTGGCTTTACCACAGCAAACACTTGGGGAACCGGAACAGGGACAATCAAGGGCTTGAACGTGGGACTGGGGTATCCGGTGGGAGCCCCGTTGACACCTTCTCCCGGTTCGGTGATAACTTCATATAAGCAGAAACGTGGTCTAGCTAGGGACTTCTCCGGTTCCATAGGCAGATCAAAGGCTGAAACCGGCGTATACATGACTGGCATCGTTCGCTGGGTTCATGCTGAAATGCTAAACACTTTCGCCGGCTTCGTTTCCTCAGAATCCAATGGGAATAACACCCCGGCATGGGACGACCTGCGGGGAGCTCTCATCGGCTTCAAGCAGGATGGATCGAATCGCGATCTCGTGGTTCGCTACCGGAACGCGGCAAGCACCTCAAGCGACGCCATCCTTGTGGATAACATCACTATGGGCGAAGACTACTTCATCGTAGTGAAGATGAAGCAAGGTTGGGGAATAGACAAGTTGTGGGCCCAAGCGTATTCGTCGGTCGACAATTATCCCATGACGGAACCGGCTTCATGGACCGTAGGAGGCACTGCCGGGCTGGACACTGACAATCTTGACGAAGACAACTCACCAATTAAATACCTTCAAATATGGGGTGGTGACGGAGCTGCCGGAAGTGTAGCAGGCGGAACAGGTTCTCAAATCGACGAAATGCGACTGGGCATATCGTGGAACGACACCTTGATATCTCCCTCAATGGGCGTTCCTCATAATCTTGGCCTTGTTCCTGGAAAGTTCGGAAAGTCCATTTCCTTTCCCGCAGATGGTCATGCGTGGACGGACTCGGACAAAATATCCTTGGCCAAGAACATGACCCTCTCGGCTTGGACAAAGATACACGACGACAACAACGGCATTATCGCTCGAAACGGTCAGTTCAGCCTGCAATACGAAAACGACAATACAATCATAGCCTACGTAAGACGGGGTGGAACTTGGACCGGGGCAAAAGCCCGTTCCATTTTGGGAAGATGGGCCCACTACGCAATGACTTACGATGGGATTGAATTGAAATTGTATATCGATGGAGTCGTAGCTGTATCCACTCCCGCCACGGGCTTCCTCGAATGGGGTGACGGGGCGGATCACAAACTGTACCTCGGTAGCTACTCCGGGGGCGGGGGCTGGATGGCTAAAGTGGAGATAGATGATTTCCGGCTCTACAATCGTGCCCTAAAATCTTCTGAAATTTCATCTATTTTCAATTATGGAGCAGGAGATGCGGGTCTGCTTCCAAATTTTGCTGGAATTACTCCCTTCGGGTTGAACCCCGCATCCATCACAGCAAACTTCGTCAAGGGATCAACCTCCCATTCGGTCACCGGATTTGCAACAGAAGATCTTAACGCAACCAACGCCGACGTGTTGAACTTCACGGACACCGGAGCAAACAATGCCTTTAGCCTTGATCTGAATGCCACACGAGCCCCCACCATGGTTCGCTTAGCCGTGCCTGCAAACGCAGTCGAATTAAACGGCACAGGCAATCGACCGGGCGCCGCCGAGTTTCACTTTAGAATCGTAACCGCGGTTGAAAACGATCTTCTGGCGTGGTATACTTTTGACGAAAACAATGGTACGTTCATCGGTGATTCCTCCGGCCGAAAAAGGCACGCGAGTCTTTTATCCGACGTGGCTCGCGTTGCCGGAAAGTTCGGCAAAGCCATCGATCTTAACGGTGATCAGGTCTCGGTCCCCTTCTTCACCGATCAAAGTTCCGCCACTAGCACCGGTCTCACCTTTTCCGCATGGATTAATCCCGACGCCGTGGATGGTGGATTGGATGGAGAAAAAACCCTATTTGCTACTGAGGACACCACCAATGGATGGGACTGGGGTTTCTTCATTCGTTACCGCCGAATGAGTTTATGGACAGGGCAAAGTAGAGAAGAGATCGCACACAGAGTGTTCGTCAAAGAGTGGGCACATGTCGCAGCGAGTTTCGATCCGGTGTTACAAGTGGCAACCGCCTACCACAATGGGGAACCTTCCGTTGCCACCACTTTCAACTTCACCGACACGTCGAACATGATCCGCATTGGCAGCGACTATAATTCGAATCGTATTTTCGATGGTCTCATCGACGATGTCCGCATCTTCGGTCGCCCCCTAAGTACCGAGGAGATCAGGGCTATTTGGGGCGGAGGCAGTGGCGATCTTGCTCCCGCTCCAACTTTCATTGTCGAAAGTCCGACCACCGCTGATCTCATCCCTGTAACATTACACTTCAACCAAACTGTCGGAGATTTCAATTCTTCTCAAGATTTGCTGGTTACTGGTGGCACAATCACCGACTTCAATGACACCACCTACTCCTTTCACATAGCCCCGTCATCTTTCGATTCAAATATCACAATCGAGATGGCGGCAAACTCGGTCACCAATGCGTACGGGCGAAAAAACGAATCAGCGAATCACCAGATTGAATATCGTGCGCACAGAGTGGGCGAAGCTGACTTAGTGGCATGGTGGAAGTTCGACGACGCAGTAGGCAACACTGCATACGACTCAGCTGGCGGCGACGACAACGGAACAATGATAGCAGCCGATTGGGTGGTCGGAAAATTCGGGGGCGCGTTAGCATTTGGACACAAAGACAAATCAATGAGCGTGACCGGTCTGCCGAATGAACTGAAAGCCGCCACAATCTCTTTTTGGGTGCTACCTCGGGCAGAAAGCGAGCTGTCCATAATCAACAACGACCAGTGGGGAGGCGACATTGATTTGCGTAGCGTTAATCGTCGACTTTTATTTCGCTCCTCCAATCTTGACCAGCGTGGACTCCCTATTGCCGCTAATGATGAATTCTGGAGTGGATCAGCACTTAATCTCTCTCAATGGAACCATGTGGCATTAACTTATGATTTGTTGAACAAACGCATCCTGTTCTACTTGGATGGCACCCTTGACGCCGAAAGTCCGTTCGCAGGAACTCACGCACTCGCCCTAGACCATCAATTTTGGGTCGGTGCAAACGATACCAATTCGGTTGATTTCTTTCAGGGCGACCTGGATGACCTCAGAATCTATGACTCCGTTCTAAACGAGACTGAAATTTCTAGAGTATACGGTGGAGGTTTTGGGGATTTCGACAATCGTTCCATTGCCATTGAGTCTCTCCCCTCCCTAACAACACCGATTCCCGTCACCGTACGTTTCCTACAGGACGGATTCCCCGTGGAAGTAACTGATTTCGACGAACTGGACCTTAACGTCTCGGCCCCCATAGTATCCGATTTCGCCAAGCAGTCGCCTGGCATCTACTCCTTTGGCGTCACTCCTCCGGACCTGAATGCCAAGGGGACGATAGCTCTTTCAATTGCCGGTGGAGTGGCTGTCAACGGCAGACCCACCTCCGCCTTTCCCTCGGGTTCTCATATCGTTGAATATCGCTTACCTCTCGTTCGCGAAGAGTCGTTGATTGCTTACTACAAGTTCGACGACGTCGGCGGAACCGAAGCCTCCAATGAAGTTGAAGGTGGCCCGCCGGCAAAGCTCGTAAATGGTTTAATTTTCGAGAACACAGGAAAATTCGGACGTTCCCTCTCTTTCCCTGATGGTGACGACCGGCTTGATATCGAAGGTGGTTTAGCTCTTGGTTCCGAATGGACTCTCGCACTCTGGTTCAAGGAAATGTTCGACAACACGACAGACCGCCGTCTTTTCCGTGGAGACACGGAATCCCACATCCTCCTGCAACAAGGCGGCGACAACGTCGGGACTCGCCTTTCCAATGGCGTTTTCTTCGATTCGGGGGCTGATTTGCCTTACGACAATTCCGATCTCAACTGGCACCACATCGCCGCGGTAGGCACGGGTGGAAAAACGATATTCTACGTCGACGGAGTGAAAATGGGAGTCAGCTCTGCCCAAAGTTACGATGCCTTAAAATACATAGGTAATGCGAAGAACACTGTCACTGCTTTCGAAAGATTCGCCAAGTTCCTCGACGACCTGCGAATTTATCAATCTGTCCTTTCACCGGATGAGGTAGCCGCCATCTATGGTTTGGGATTCGGGGACTTTGACCGGACTCCGAGTATTCCCGACGGGCTCGCGATCACCGTGGAAAAAGGGAAGCCCGTAAACTACAAGATTCCCGTACAAGACGCCTCGACAATTACCGCCACAGGATTACCTAGCGATTTAAGCCTCGATCCCGCCACTGGAATCATTTCCGGCTCAACCGAGGCAACGGGCACCGCAAACGTGGAAGTAAACGCCACCAACTTGAACGGCAGCTCAACAGGAAACCTGGCTCTTCACATGGTGGACTTCGCCGCTTTCTCCGCTAAGATGGAAATCCGATTCCCCGGAGCAATCGCAAGCGGGCTCCCCGGCGATCTGCCCGGTCTCGTCCTATGGTTGGATGCAGACAAGACCCAAGGTGTCGTTGGCGAGCGATTAACGTCTTGGAATGACAATTCCGGAAACGAAAACAACCTCGACAAGGTCCGTGGTCGTCCGGTGATCGCCACCCACGAATCTCAGGAAGGGCATAGGGTAGTCCGTTTCGACGGTTATTCCCAACTTCATTCGACCACCGACTTCGGGCCGATGCTTTCGGAATACTCGGTGCTCACCGTTGCGCGCCATTTAGGTGGGGACGATGAGCGCGTAATCACTTCCATCGGCTCCGATTGGGCTTTTGGACTCGGCAACGGCAACACGGGTCATTGGACGGCGGGTGGAACCGTCATCGCCGGAGCCGCCCAAGCTGACACAAAATGGCACTTGCACTCCGGCACCATGACCAGCGGTGCTCTGGCTACCTTGCGACGAGACCGGTTCACCTTGGCAACCGACAGCGCCGGCGCTGATCCCGCAGCCTACAAACCTGCCCTAATCGCCCTTGGGGGAAGCAACGCGAACGAACAATTCTCTAAAGCCGAGGTGGCCGAGGTCTTAGTCTTCGACCGGGTGCTCACCCCCACCGAAATCGATGCAATGGAATCCTACCTCCACGACAAATGGTTTGGCGGCTCGACCAAGGACTTTCCTCTGCTCGTTCGCCTCGGTCCTGTACCCGTAGCAGGTTTCGATTACTCCACCTTTGCTGACCAGAATGAGTCGGGTGACCTCCGATTCTTCGATTCATCTCTTCGTGAACTACCCCATGAACTTGAAAAATGGGACGTCACAGGCGAATCCATCGCGTGGGTGAAGTTAAATGACATTGGCCCCGACGAGATCGTTACAGCCTACTGGGGCAACGATTCGGACAAGGTTGCCCCGGCATACCGAACAGACGGTTCCGTATGGACTAACTTCGAAGGAGTCTGGCACCTCTCGCAAGCCTCTCCCAACCCTGTCGTTGCATCCGGCACGGGCGATCGCAACGGCTCACGCGACGGAGGAGTCACCAGCGGCGACAATTCCGCCATTGGACTCGGGTATCTGTTCGATGGCCTTGATGACAGCATAACGATAACCGGCTATTCGGGCATCCTAGGATCCTCCCCACGCACAATATCGGCGTGGGTCAAGACTTCCGGCGATACGGGTGACATCGCGGGCTGGGGCGGAGCAGGCAACCACTGGCAGTTCGGCATAGCCTCGGGAACCCTTCAATTGGCCGCCGGCTCGGGGATCATGAATGGAACCGCAATAGTGAGCGACGACAACTGGCACCATCTAGCCGTGACCTTTCCGACCGGTTCAACCGACTCCAACCAATCCATACTTTATTTCGACGGCAAACAGGAACCATTCGGGAACTCCGCCACAGGCGCCGTGACCACAGCAAGCGATGGCGATGTCACCTTCGGTTACGGCGTTCAAGCCCCATCTCGCTTCAATGGAAGAATGGACGAGATCCGCATTTCCAACGCGGGCAGAGGTTCACGCTGGATTCACTACTCCGCCGAAAACCAGAAACCCGGTTCCAACTTTGTTTCCACTTCGACCGAATACCTCATAGCACCGCAGTTACCTAGCGAATTGAACGCCTCCGTGGCCCAAGGCATTGCTTTCTCCTACGCCATTCCTGCCTCCCCTCCCGCCACTGAATACAGTGCTATCGGCTTGCCGTCTTGGGCAAATATTAACGCCGCAACGGGAGAAATCACGGGCACTCCCGATATCAACGGAATCTTCCCCGCTAGTGTCACAGCGACAAACGCGAAAGGTTCCAACACGGTCACCTTGAATCTGATCTCCGTAGCGACGCCATCCATCGCCACTCTAAGCGCCCTTGGAACCGAGGACGTAGAAGGTCGTTCCGCCACCTTGCTCGGCGACATGAACTCCACCGGCGGAGATGCACCTAACGTAACCGTCTTCTACGGAACGACGGACGGCGGTTCTACTTCCTCCGCATGGGACGCAAACAAAAGCCTCGGATCCATAAATCAAGGACTGTTCAACGCAAAATTGACGAATATCGACAGTGGAGAGACCTACTTCTTCAGCTTTCAAGCCGTGAACAACGGCGGGACTGCATGGTCCGTACCATCGTCCTTTTCGACGAAGCGTTTCGACCAAGGCACCATACGCATTCACACGGGTGACGATGAGACCGGTCTCAACTCAGGTTTCTACTGGGACAAGGGTGCGGGTGCGGGCGAATCCCAGATCTTCGATGCCAACTCCACCCTAACGAGCACCTACGTTGCCCCGGACGGCAGTGCGTGGCCCGTAACGGTCACCACCTTTCATTTATCTGAAGACTTGTATCTCGGATCGAACTTGAGCCAAATGATTTTGAGCGGGAAGAATTCCCTTTCTCTCCGAATCGATGGAAACGCAACGATAGAGAAGAGCTTTTCCGGAGCTACCCCTTTGCCTAACCCTCTTGTCGTTGGGGCTACGAAAATTGATGGTCATGATGGATACTATGGGGACGACACAACGAGGAGCAACCGCATAGGTTTAAGTGTTCTCGGTGGTTACGGTGGGAACAAGGGACCTGGAAGAGGTTACAAGACTTGGTTGACCGGTGGTGGTGCTTCCCATGCCGGAGAGGGTGGTCAAGGTGACCGCGGACCAGCCGGATTATCCTATGGCTCAGGTGCCCTCGATTTTCTGATCGGTGGTTCAGGGGGCGGTGGCGGCAACGGAGGCGAGGCCGGAGGTGGTGGCGGAGCGCTGGAGATCATAGCCTCCGGAGACGTAACAATCGCGGCAGGCGTAACCATCAAGATGAACGGCGGTACGATTTTCGTGAATCCCAACCAAGGAGCCTACCGAACAGGGGGGGCTGGTTCCGGTGGGTCGATCCGCCTCGAGGGTGCCAACGTAAGCAATTTAGGAGCTCTCGAAGCGCGTGGCGGCGATGCCGCGGGCCAAGATGAACGCGAAACCGGACAGCGATATCGCCAGAGCGTTGGCGGTGGCGGTGGCGGTGGAAGAGTAGCCATTATTGCCGACGGAACGATCATAAAGGGTAGCATCAACGTCAACGGCGGCAAGGGCATGGCGGAAGGCTTGCCCGGCTTGCCCGGATCGGTGTACGTCGGGCCCAAGAGCCAAGTAGCCGGCAATTTGATTTTCAACTCCGGAACCCTGACCTTCGATACAGGTGGTTCTTGGTCGCACAGTTCGGGAACCAAGGGAGCAGGGATGGTCACTCATCATTCCTTCGAAGGCAGTGGTGGAGCCCGCTACGGTTACGGTATTTGCACCTTCTCCTTCGACTCGGTCAACCTTGGTTCGGGTGTTGCCGTCGTAGTTCGTGGTCGTAACGCCCTTCAACTAAACGTCACCGGCAACGTTGTCATTGACACCGCTATTTCGCTAAATGGTTCTTCAGGTTCACAAGGCACCTATTCCGGTCGGTCAGGACCCGGAGGTTGGAATTCAGGTCGTGCAGCGGATAACGTCACCTCCAACGAACACCCCGCGCTCGAAGGGCAAGGTCCTGGAGGCGGGCGTGGTTTCGAAACCGGACGCTCCAATGGCGGCGGGAGCTATGGCGGCAAAGGTACGGGCGGACTATTAGGTGGCACCCCGGGTTCAACCTATGGCGACGACGTCATTACATACTTGGTCGGCGGTTCCGGAGCCGGACATGCCGAGGGTGGAACCGGAAATTCCGGAGGAGGTGGCGGAGCCATTGGCATCCGATCGGATGCCAACATTACCATTCAAGCCAATGGCTCGATTTCCGCCAATGGCGGCCATGGCCTTTACGTTGGTGACCGATCGGGAGCAGGCGGTTCGGGCGGCGCCGTCCGAATGGAGGCTGCCAACATCGCAAATCTTGGTAAAATATCCATTAAGGGAGGAGATGCCTTGGGAGGCACCTCTTCAGGCGGAGCAGGAGGTGGTGGTCGAGTAGCCTTGCTGGCACCCGGAACAGTAGTACAGGGTTCGATAGACGAATCTGGTGGTGAAACGATTCGGTCGGTCGACGTCGAGCGACCATTGGATCTCCTGCTATGGTACAAGTTCGACGAAAGTAATGGAAGCATTGCAACCGACTCGAGCGGCAAAAGTCGTAATGGTACTCTTCACAACATGCCGGATGCCAATTGGGTGCCCGGAGTTTCCGGCAACGCTTTAAATTTTGACTCGGGCGACAAGATATCTTCCGACCCCAGTGGACAATGGGTCGACACGGGTGTATGGACTACAGGCGGTGCCATGACCATATCGTCTTGGTTATGGCTAGAGGCTCCCAACAGTTGGCAACGAATCCTCTCTTTCCATAACGGCGAGGATACGGACAACATATTTTTTGCGGAAAATGGTACGAGTACGAATATTCGTTGGGACTTCCGAGACACTGCGAGTGGCGACGAAAACATGGATGTCCCCAACTTCTGGGAGTTCGGCAAATGGATTCACTGTGTATGCACGGTTAACGACATGGGGACAAATGCCTCGACAATGAAGATTTACAAGGATGGCGTCCTCTTCTCGACCAGTGGCGCCGACAAGACTCCACCCACGATTAAGAGTCGCTCCAATCAACACATCGGTCGCTCCAGTTGGGGCAACGATCGATTGTTCAAAGGTAAGATCGACGATCTTCGCATCTATGGCGATGAATTAAAGCCTGACGAAATCTTTAGCGTATATTCAAGGCTTGATCCTCTCCCTGTCAATCTCCCCGCAGAAGCCCGCCAAGGCGGCCAAGGCACTACGGTCATCGTTCAAACACCCGCAATAGCAGACCCTGGAACCATCACGACCACTTACGGTCAACCCTTCTCCACTTCCGTCTCCGCCGGACAGGGCGTGACCTACGAGTTCACCGGCTTGCCTCCGGGGCTCGATACCCACGAACCCTTCACACCCGCTACCATTCCCGCGAATTTGGCTTGGTATGCAGCCGACGACAACACCTCTATCGAGTTAGATTCGGGTAGTATTGAATCAGGCGATAAGATTTCGATTTGGTGGGACAAGAGCGGCAACGATAATCACGCAACAGGGTTCGGGTCTCCCACCTTCGTCTCGAATGCCCTAAACGGTCTGCCCTCCATCAAATACAGCGGTACTGACGGCGAGTATCATAGCTTCACGAACATCACAAATGTTCGCACGGTGTTCTGGGTTCTCAAGAAGAACTCAGGTTACACCAGTTTGCTGGGGGACGACAACGCCTACCACTTCCACCCCGACGCCAGCAAGTTCTGGAACACCAATCACACCAGCAACAATGTCAAGAACGGGGCCTTTGCAGTGAATGGAACCACCACCGTCGGACATACCGCGAACATTCCGAACACTTGGAACGTGTTGTCACTTCGGACGACCGGCGACGTGGAGGCTTCCAACTTCTTCAACGACCGCAATATCGGCGGTCGGTACATAAATGGCGAATTAGCCGAATTGTTGATCTACAACACCGCATTTTCCGACGACGACATCAGAAAAATGGAAGGTTATCTAGCCCACAAGTGGGGACTGCAGGGAGATTTATCTGTTGGTCATCCTTATGAAGCATCAGCCCCCTCCCCTTGGAATCCAACTGACCTATCGCCCACCATCTGGCTGGATGCAAACGACACGGGCTACCTGTCGTCAAAAGACCACTACGTAAAGACTTGGAAAGACCTTTCGGGCAATGGTCGTGATGCCACCGCTGCCAATTTCTCATCCGGTCCGGTCGTAATGCCCAACCAACTGAATGGGAAGCCCCTTGTCAGGTTCAACCTCGGCGAGACCCTCAGCATTGCCGATCCGCGGACGATGCCGATGACCGTATACGTCGTGGGGAGACAATTTACTGACGTTGGAGCTAATCGTGAATTGTTTACGCGAGATGGCTGGCGCATGGCGGACAACGGGACATGGAGATTTCGCCGCTGGAATAATAATAATCCGGATGTCAATTCAGCTCGCCCATCCGCAGTTTACTCCTTAGTCGGGTGGCAGGTAAAGCGATACGATTACTCAATGTGGGTAAATGGGGTTTCCTTCAGCAGCGGGACCAGCACTTCAGCGAACTGGCACCAAAACGTTCCCTTCGATCGAATCAACTTCAACTCCGATTGGGAACTTGGAGAAATCCTGATGTTTCAAGACAAAATGGAAGATCAAGACCGGCTGAGCCTCGAAGGTTATCTCGCCCACAAGTGGGGCTTGGAGGATAGCCTGCCGAACGATCACCTCTTCAAGAACGAGAGTCCGAAAGGACCTCAAGGAGCGACCATAACCGGCATTCCAACCAAAGCAGGAAATTTCCCGGTCACTTTAAAAGCCACCAACCTTTGGGACGTGGATGAGAACACTTTTTCCATCCTGGTGTCACCCGCAATCCCCCGGGCACTCACTCTTGGAGCAACCGAGGTAGCCTCGACAGGAGCTCGCTTGAACGGCAATCTTCATGATTCAGGCGGCGAGTCCGTAACAGTATCCTTCGACTGGGGTTTAAGCGACACCGGCCTTGACAACAACGTCACCCTTTCGGGAAGCCTCGAATCAGGCGCATTCTCGCATTTCTTGCCAAACCTCAATTCCAATACAACTTACTACTACCGGGCCAAGGCCAACAACGGTGCGGGGACAGCCAATGGCAATGACGTGTCGGCACTCCCCCTATTCCACTGGAAACTGGACGACGAGGGAGCTACTGCAGTCGACCAGACGGGACTTCGGCAAGGGCAAATCGCAGGGGCCACTTCTACAATTGACGGCACTCGCGGGAACGTCCTGAAATTCGATGGCGACAACGACTACGTAACCTTCGGCGACGTAGATCAGATGGACACCGCCGAAAAGTTTACCGTCTCCCTTTGGTTCAAGCGAGACTCCGACATCACGGGCACATACCCAATTGCTACCAATCACGAAGTCAACAACGTCCTCATTGCCCAAAGCAGCGAAGCTTACAATGATAACTTGGAGATCGGAACTGCAGGTTCGCAAGTCGAAATCTACATAGATTCAGGAACCGGCGCCACGACGGATACTTTGGTAAGTATCGAGGCGGGCATCCAAACGGGGCAATGGCATCATCTCTCCCTAACCTACGGCTCGGAAATGACCTTATACGTCGATGGGGCAAAGATCAACACGTGGACTCAATACATTGGTCGCCTAGACACCAGCGACGCCTCCCCGTTATCTCTGGGCATAGCTCGACCGGGTGATGCTTCGAACGTAGGCAGTTGGGGCGATTTCAACGGTAGCATGTCGGACGTACGCATCTACCCGGCCGAACTTTCCGCGCTCGAGATAGGAATCCTTGCAGGCAACACCGGCATTCAATCCTTCAAGACAGGCATCTTGCCTGCCCCTCCGGTAGTTCAAGTCTTGCCGGTCACCGACCTAACCGACACGAACGCCACTCTCAACTTCGAATTGGTTTCCTATGATGGGTCTGCCCCTGAAATAACCGTCTATTGGGGACCCGTGGAACGCGGTGAAAGCGAAGGTCTCTGGCAACAACATTTCCCCCTTGGTGCCATGGGGGCAGGCAAACATTCGCACAAGATAGGTGGATTGTCGTCTGGTGAAAATGTTTATTACCGCGTAAAGGCAACCAGTGCCATAGCCTCTGACTGGTCAGACAACGCAGAGCGTTTTCGTACAGTGAGCAAGCCCGATCCAGTGGCTTTACCCGCTACGGACCGCACGGAAGCGACTGCCGTTCTTCATGGTCGCATTGAGAGCAATGGCGGCGAAAACATAACGATCAACCTCGACCCACCTGGCGTTTCCGAAAGCTTGATAGCACACTGGCGCTTCGATGAAGGAACAGGTTCCGAAACCCATGACTCCACTGGATTTTCACCCACCGCTCAAGTATTCGGTGGAGCAACATGGACTCCCGGCATGGGAGGGGCTTTCGGAACTGCCCTCGATTTCGACGGATCGAACCAAGCTTATGTTCGAGCGGGAAGCATGCGAATCAGTGGAGCTACTAGTTTCACCGCATGGGTATACAAGCGTAACTTGGGCAACTGGCAGCGAGTCATTGATTTCGGGAACGGTCCCAATAACAACAACTTGCTCGTAGCGAACGAAGGAACCACCAGCAGAGGCATTTGGAGTATTCGTCAAGGTGGCAACCAGCGCCTGTTGCGCGTATATGACTTCTGGACTCTGAATGAGTGGCAACACGTGACCGCCACCGTCAATTCTCAAGGTGTAATGAGGCTCTATCGCAACGGCCAAATGCTTGGAACCTCTAATGGGCACGTTCCCACCAACGACACTCGCACTAATCAATATATCGGCAAAAGCAACTGGGGAGATGCCCTCTTCGATGGCATGATGGACGACATTCGAGTCTATGATCGCGACTTGACCGAGCAGGAAGCCAGTCACATTTATTTGGGCGATCTGGAGACCACCGTGACTCTCGGTGGCGACGATCCGTTCGTCCAGATTTTCTGGGGTGACGAAGACGCCGGTTTCACCACCGACGTAAATGCCTCCGATGCTTCAAAATGGGACACCGTGGTAGATCTCGGCATTCGCGAGGTAGGGGATTTCGCTCTTCCGGTAACAGGAATGACGGCAGGCAAGACTTACTACTATCGAGTACGAGCTCAAAACGCCGCCGGTGAGGTTTGGTCACCGCAGGCTACGGCCTTCAATACGGGGCTCTTCGAATTCACCGCCAACTCACTCCCCCACCAAGAACTCATCCTTTGGCTGGACGCATCCGACGTGGACGGGGACGGGAACGCCTCCAACGAACCTTTCGGCGGGAGTCTAAACTTCTGGCATGATAAATCAGGTCAGGGACACCACGCGGGGAACGGGAATGGCCCGGAGATCGCCTCTGGTCGCTGGAACGGCAAGACGATTGCAAAGTTCAACGGCATTGACCAATACTTGCGCGTTGCGAACTCCGAACCCTTTAACTTCGGTGAAAAGGCCACCTTGTTTCTGGTGACAAAGGGCGATACCATCGCCAACTGGCGACCGATCATTTCGAAAAGAGGGGAAGATAGCGTGGGTTGGCAGTTCCGCAAGCCGAACAACGACTACGCAACATTCACGATTCGCGGCACCACGGGTCCCGACGGTCCTTACGGCGGCACCAAGATCAACGGTGAAACCCATATTTGGGCGGTGCGCAGAGACGGTTTCAAGCGTACCCAATGGGCCGACGGAAACCAAGAATTCAACCACGATGACCGAGGACCCGTTCCGGCAACCGACGACGACGTCGTGATCGGGGCTCGCGACCAGGACGGCATCGGAAGCTACGCAGGCGTGGAAATTGGTGAAGTTCTCTTCTTCCGTTCGGACTTGACCAACCAAGAAGTAGCTATGGTGGAGGGCTATCTCGCACACAAGTGGGGGCTCTCGGAACAACTGAGTGGTACCCATCCGCACAAGGACGCCCCACCCTCTTTTGAAAATCGACCGGGCATCCTGAATAAATCGGAAATATCCTTGCTCAAGGATAATCCGTTTTCTCTGCAAATCATCGCCGACAGGTCCGCTGATTCCTATCTTGGCTCAGGTTTACCATCAGGACTAGCAATCAATCCCGTATCAGGACTCATATCAGGTACGCCGACAACAGAGGGAACCTATGGTGTAACCATTCACGCCAGCAATGCGGCGGGTAGTCGTCCAAGCAACCTAACCTTGCATGTGAAGGACTACAGTCGGTGGGAATACACCGTCCCCATCACCTTCCCGGGTTACGAAGGCAATGAAACCCTCACCGACTTCCCGGTATACCTCGAGATAGCCCCAGAGATAGACAGCTTTTCCTACGAACAATTTGCATCCCCCGCAGGCTTCGACATCAGGTTCGTGGGATCCGACGGGGCGGAAGAATTGAAATACGAGCCCGTGGAATGGAATCCAACTGGGGTTTCCTCCTTCTGGGTCCGCGTCTCCGAACTGAACGCCAGCACGACTATCAGTGCAAAATGGGGCAACCCGGAGGCGCTAACGCAACCCGCCTACTGCCTAAACGGATCCATTTGGAACCGTTATCACGCCGTCTGGCACATGGAGGGGGATGACCCCACTGTTATCCGCGAATCTCGCGGAAGCCTACATGGCACTGCCACAAACTTCGTGGAGACCCCACGTGTTCCGGGAGTCATCGGCAAAGCCCTTTCGTTCGACGGGGTGAACGATTACGTCAATCTTCCCATCGAGGCCCATCC
>CAWVZQ010000032.1:0-15192 GCA_963934405.1 uncultured Opitutales bacterium
TACCCAGACCATTGAGTGGCGGTAGGATCAAAAGTTTGCGCTTGGGCAGCCGTCCCGATCAGAAAACTCGTCTTAATGAGAAAATGGGAATTCGATGAACTGTCATAAATTACATTCCCCTGTTTAGCTCCCTGAGAAGTTATTACATCTTGGGTACTTTTTACGGCACGGTCGACGAAGGTCATGACCTCTGCAACACGAGCGTCAGACGTTGGATTGAAAATCTTAGTAGGCGAACCTCCGGTAGAAAAATCCTCTAGAGCAACAAAATACTTTTGATTACTTAACAGATATTGCCCCTTGGCAACCGTCTGGTCAGTGGAAGGATTGACGGGTAAGAGCTGTGCGGCATCCATGGAAGCATGGGGGAGTTGCGTCCCAAGGGAAACAAAGCCATTGCTCACATTTCCAACGGTTTCTCCCTGAGGCAAAAGTTGTCCCGCGTCGAATGGCTCAAGCACTTGATAGTAAGTACCTCCATATTGAAAAACATCACCCTTGGCATAGCCTTGCGAACTAACAAGAAGACCTGCCTCATTCGCTACGCCTTTTTCGGCAACTACTGGAGAAATTTCACCGGTGGTTTGGTACAGTTTCCCGTTCTGATAAAACTGTTCTCCTTTAGAAAAGGTTTCCAAGTCTGATAGATTCCAAGAGTATTCACGAACTTGTCCATTCGGGATCGAATCAATCCTGAGAAACTTGGTCTCGTCTGAAAGATTGTCACCCTTAGCCGTCGAAACGAGGGATTGATAGTAAATTCCTTGGTAATTGAAAACTTCTCCCTGCTCAGAAGAAAAAGGAGAGGCGATAGGACCCGCAGGAGCAGTTGCGGTTTCCTGCCCAACAACGCCAGTTCCACCACCCTCAGCAATTCCCCCAGCAACAGCAGCAGCTCCCGTCTGAGCTCCTAGATCAGGTCCTTGATCAACAGGTTGCCCCGCCTGAAGGGCAGCTTCGACAGCGGCTCCGGCTTGAGCCAATCCCGCCCCGGCATTGTTCTGCGCTTGATCAGGTTCCGCCGGCTCAGTTTTAGCAGGAGGAGCCAAAGCCACTAGAATGGGACCATCGGCATCGGAATACTTGGAACCACCATCGAGAACCTCAACCCGACCCAGTTTACCATCCACACCAATTTTAGCACGTACTTGAGCCACAGTACCACTCGAATCAGCAGGTGCGGAAACGGCAAATTCCTGCCCCCAATTAGTAGTCAAAGTCTTTGAACCATTAGGATCAAGAAGTTTCACCTTCTCCCCCTTGGTTGTAGTGGAGAAAAGATTCAAGAGACCGGATGCTTGACCCGAAGTCGGATCAATATCGTCCTCCACTTTAAAATCCATTCGCTGGGACAAATCCTCCAGCAATTGCTGGCGACGATCGCGGTAAGTGGCCGCCTTCCCTTTGTCTTGCAGTTCGAATCGGCGTACCTGTTTGTTTACCTCATGCAACCTCTTCAAGATGGCATTAACCTGCACCACGGACTGAGTTACGGTCTCGGACAAGTCAGCTTCGATCGACTCAAACTTTTCGCCGGCTTCATTGAAACGTTTACCCAATGTTTGAACCTTATGATAGAGTTCCTGCTTAATGGTCGGTTCATCGGGAGAAGCTGATAGCTCTTGAAACGCGTTAAAAAAATCATTTAGGGCACGAGTTAAACTTCCCGGAGCAAGATCACTCTCCGATTGGTCATCCAAACCAACGCTTACTCCTTGGCGAGTAACTCGTTCACCAAGAGCTGCTTGTAGCAAATCTAAAATTTCTTTTTGAGCGTCCAAGGAGGAGGTTTCGCCAACTTCCGACACCACTCGCCTATCCAAAAGGTCACTTCGAGCATGATCAAGCCCGCCCATTTGAAGAGCGCTGGTACCAAGGGAACCGACCCCTTTATACATTGCTCCATCACGAGCAACGATTCGTTGCCTAGCATAACTCTCGTCATTAACGTGACTAAGGTTTTTGCCCGCAATCTCGGTGCTCTTCGCATGGTACTGAAGAGCCTGAGTGTTTTTAACGATTTCTCCTAAAAGCGCCACGGATCAAATAAAGTTTCTGAATTCCAGAATTAAGCAGACTCCTCGAGAGTGGGTCTGTAGGCTGTTGAGAAACGAGCAAGATCGCCTCGTTTATCATAAGTTTTCGAGTGCGAACGAGGGTCGGCTACGGCAAGTATCTGATCCGTCACTTCGCCGAGGCGAGAAATCAGTCGTCGATTTTGATCTAGCTTTCGACGAATCCTAGATATCAAGTTGTTGATTTCCTCCACAATGCTTTCGAACATCGGCTGAGTTACTACGGGAAAACAGGAAAGCAACTCGGATAAACTGGAGTCCTCGGGTTTGCCATAGCCGGTTGCCAGAGAACGGACGTACCCCTGCCGGCGTTGCTGCAAGGTGTTGCTAGCCTCCATTTGAGAGCGAACAGACTTGTTGATCTCAAGCAAATTTTCGGGTTCACGATTAAGGATGCTGGCCTGCTGAGAGCTGAGTAACCCCATGAGACCTCCATATTCCCCCAACTCGTCGCGAAGAAGGTTCAAAAGGTCTTCCCATGAGAAGTCGACTCCTGGAGAGTCCGTTTGCGTAAGATTAACCATCTGTTTTTTCGGTAAAGGATGAGGACGAATCAGTTGCGTCATTCTCGATTTCGGAAGCGGTTGTCTGCTCAATTAATTCGGCATCTTCGGCATCGACTTTTTTGTTCAAGTGCATCTGAAGCATCGAGGAGATTCCAAAACCGCCTCCCTGAGCTATGCTTTCAGCCATAGCATCAGTGAACATGTGCCTGTACATTCCGGAGGCTCCGCCATTCTCGTTGAAAATCCCCTTGAACATGGGCTTAAGAGCCTGCTTGAGGTACTGTTTGACCAAAAGTGATTCAAATTGACCGGAAACAGCCGCAGCCTTTTGCTTTTCGCTCGCATGACGAGAATGCGCCATCTCCATGAGCATGGACGTATCCATCCCCACATACTGGCTGCTAGATAATTCTGGAGTCGCGGTCATCCTACCTGAAATCAGTTGATGATCAACTCGGCCTGAAGAGCGCCGGCCGCCTTGATGGATTGAAGTATGGAAGTCATTTCTCGAGTGGTAAGTCCTAGTTTGTTCAGTGCAGTGGCAAGATTGTTGACCGTAGTAGCGCCTTGGGGATCCAACTCGTCTAAAGTCTCAAATCGCCCGATTTCCTCAACCAAGTCAGCATTGGCTCCCTGTAGCACTTGGGTAGCTCCAGAGCTAAAAGGCAAAGGTTGGCTAACGCCCGTAGTCGGATTGATGAAAATCGTAACATTGCTATTGCTCACGGCTACGGGGGAAACTCGAACACTCTCGGTTGCCACGATAGTACCGGTACGTTCGTTGATGATCACCCTGGCAGCAACATTTGGTTGTGCATCAATTTCACCAATCGCAGCGATGAAATTGGTCGTTTGGCCACGAAAAGTTGAAGGGATTTTGATATTAACCGAACCAGCGTCAACGGCGAGGGCGGTCCCGGGATAATATTTATTCACGGCTCCAGCAATTTTCACGGCGGTCATGGCATCGGGAGACCGCAAAATCATTTCTATTGAGTTACCATTACCGATGACTTGACTTTCGATCTCTTGCTCAACAAGAGCTCCGCTGGTCACAAGTCCAACAGTGGGATGATTAACTTGCACGTTTGCCCCTCCTCCTCCTCCTGCGGAAAGACCACCAATGGAAACCGCTCCTTGGGCAACGGCGTAAACTTCACCATCTGCACCGAATAGAGGTGTCTGCAAAAGGATGCCACCTTGTAAGGAGTCGGCATTACCAATCGAAGCCACGGTAACGTCGATCTTCGAACCTTCCTTGGCAAAAGGACCGATGTCGGCAGTCACCATCACCGCCGCAATGTTGCGAGACTTATCTGCCTTGTCGGCTCGAATCCCCAACCGTTCAAGGGCATTTAAGATGCCCAGCTCCGTGTACTCGATCCGAGAGTCACCCTGCCCCGCCAACCCCGTTACCACCCCGTAACCGAATAGTTGGTTGGAACGAGCGCCCTTGATCTGAGTCAAATCCTGAATTCGGGCACCATTAAGGCACGCACCCGCACACACAAGAACAAGAATCGTAAACAAAGAAAAGTTGAAACGGCTCATGGTATATCAGCTCAGAAGGGATTGAGAATACCTGAAAGACGCTGGTACCAAGATTCCTTCTGGGCATCATTTAAACTACCCTTGGCAACGAATTCGATTTGTGCATCCGCAACATACTGGGAAGAAACCACGTTTCGATAGCGCAATCCTTCTCGAAAACCGAATCCGATGTCCTCCTTCCGGACCAATCCCTTCAATACGGCATAGTAACTCTCGCCGGAAAAAGTGACCATTCTAGCCCCTTCCACTACCAGAACACCATTGGGCAACATATCGATCACCACAACACTCACCTTTCCCTGCAGGTTCTGCGTGTTCGCAATTGAACCACCACCCTTGGAACTGTTTTTAGTTTCGACCTCGGTGCCGGGCAAACCACCGTTGTGCGTACCCATTTTGCTTTGAGCGAAAAGGAACTGCTTTACTGCGTTTTCGACCTGAGCTTGTCGGTTTCGAGTAGTGTTTTGAGAAGCAGCGAGGGAGGCACTTTCACTTACATCTATGGTAAGTAAATCACCTACCGCAAGCGCCCTTTTGTCCACATACAAGCCTTTGCCACGATTGGTACTCTTCAGCCAGAGCGAAGCAGCGCATAAATCTACTAGGGGCAACAGGAAGAAGACCCCAAAAAGAATAGCGGAAAGACTAGAAGTAAACTTTGACACTGTTTTCATTTAGCACTTTGGCTTGGAATTCACGGTTGGAAGAAATATTCCTAATACGAACAAAAGAACCCTCGACACCGTCTTCCATCGCTTGGCCTTTCATTTCAACGAAGATGCCTTTTCCAGAGGCAAAAACATTCACGACTTGCCCTTTGCGGACGAGTGTGATCTTCGAAAGATGACTCCATTTCAACACAGTCCCTGGTTTGAGGCTAGACACCACTTGATAACCATTTAAGCGGGCGTCGGACAAGACGCAGTTCGCTCCCGACCCTAGAGCATCCATGACGCTGGAAGCAAAAAGATCAGGGGTGATTCGACTCCCTCTATTCAGAGGCACTTTCGCAACTGCGACATCCACCATCTGGGAACATTTAACTGGGTAACCCCACTCCCCGACGTCAACGCCATCGGACGAAATTGAAAAACGCAAAAAAGCGTTAGAAGAAAGTTCATCGGGAATGGATTGCTGGAATTTGAATTCCCAATCTACCGGAACATTCAAAGGTTTCCACTCCCGAGAAAGTCGAGCAAGAACATGTCCGGACGCTTGGTAGCGATGCGAAAGCACGGAAGCAATTTTCTTCTCTAACAACTCCGCATCTAGAGTAACCAAACCCTTAACCTTGGAAATCGATGCGGTGTAGGAACTGGGAATGGACGGACCGGATGAAATAAACCCTGATCGAGTCACTGCCGTCCGAACAGGTTGCAAGGCACCCAAATCAAGAGGTGGAAGCAGACGAGTAACGTCTGCCTGCAATAGTGCAGAAAGAGAAAAACTCGCTAATACTATACTTACGACTCGCATTTAGCGCTTCAGTTGGTTAACCCGACCAAGCATCTCGTCGGAAGTCTGAATGGACTTGGAATTGATCTCGTAGGCACGCTGGGCAATGATCATATTTACCATTTCCTCGACCACGTTGACATTGGACATTTCAAGATAACCTTGTTGCAGGACGCCAAAACCGTTCTCGCCGGGTGCACCGATTTCAGGAGGACCACTCGCCTCGGTTTCTATAAATAGATTGCCGCCCATCGCCTTGAGCCCAGCGGGGTTAGGAAAACGAACAAGCTCGAGTTGACCGATAATTTGTTCACCGTCCGCAGTCTGTACGGAAACTTCTCCCGTAGGTGACACAAAAACATTGATGACCTCGGGATCGATCTGAATTCCTGCGGCAAGCGGCAGAGCGTCGGCGGTAGTCAATTGCCCATCTGGACCAACCTTGAAAGCTCCGTCTCTCGTATAAGACTCTGTACCATCAGGTCTTTCAACTTGAAAGAACCCTGTCCCATCAATGGCTACGTCCAACTTCTCGCTGGTTTGCGTGAGTGTTCCTTGAGTGAAGACTTTCGGAGTGGCAACTACCTTGGTACCATTACCCATTTCAACCCCTGTCGGAATTACGTTACCCGCACCTGTTTGACCACCGGCTTGTCGAGGATTCTGGTACAATAAATCCTGAAACTCAATTTTGTTCTTCTTGTAGCCCGTTGTGTTTACGTTGGCTATGTTGTTCGAGATGACATTTAGGTTAAGTTGCTGGGCTTGCATGCCCGTAGAACCGGAATAAAGGGAAAGATTCATGGTAGCTTCGTGTTGTTCAGTTTCGCGATACGGTTAAAAAGTTAAGAAAAATAACAAGTTACGAAGTGGCTCCAAGAGTGCCGATGGCCTTGCCAATGTTCTGGTCGAAGTGCTGAATCATCTTCTGATTCGCTTCATGAGCTCGGGACACTTCAATAAGCCCGATCATTTCCTGAATAGCTGAAACATTGCTGTTTTCCACATAGCCTTGCATAATCACAAAATCGGCAGCTTCGGCAGCCTCGGGCTCCACTTCAGGATTCTTTGCCACAAAACCTCCACCGACTTTGCGGAGCTGCATCAGCGGATCGTCAAAAATGAAAACACCAACTTGACCGAGAAGTTGGCCATTTTGAAAGACTTGGCCCTCCTTATCGATTGTGGGATCTCCACCGCCCGGCACGGTTTGAATGTTGTTGCCGCCATTGCCGGCAAACTCGTGCCCCATGCTGTTGACCATGATGCCATCGGCATTCAAATAGAATTGCCCATCTCGAGTATAGGCAACATCGCCATTTGAGTTGATTAATCCGAAAAAGCCTTCACCCCGGAGCGCCATATCCATGGGATTGTTGGATTGGCGAAGTTCACCTTCCTCAAAATCCACCTGATTCTTCATGACCGGAAAGGATCCCGGCATTTCGTTCTTCAGGCGATCGTGCGTACTCCGGGCAATTTCGCCACCGTCAACCGCCTCGAAACTGACCGCTACCTTCTTAAAACCGGCAACATGGCTAGCGGCAATGTTGTTGGCGATTACGTTTTGGTACTGTTCCAAGCCTCTAAGGGCCGAGGCATTTTCATATAGTGCAAGATTCACGCCCTCACGTAGAGCAAACTTCGCGCCGGCTTAACGCACAATCGAAACTAAAAGAAGGAGAACCTAGTTCAGTTTTCGCGAAAGATGGCAGTTTTTTCCCTCCGGCATACCTACTCGGCTGCCGAGAAAGGCAAAAGACTCAATATTCGCAGTTCAATTCGAGTATACGACCACTCTCGAGATGAACCACTATCTGAACCGGGCGACCGTCAATTGAAACAACTTCCACCTTAGGTCCACCGTCCTCCTCGTACAGAAGTGCAGTCTCTCCCGAAATAGCGGGAGATTCAACAGATAGTTGTTCATCGGGAGAATCGCTGGGTGACGCAGATTCTTGCTCCAGATAGGAACGAAAGGAACTATTGCCCTCATCTTCTAGTGCGGGATGCCCCGAATCCGCTCTACCTGTAAGATAATTCTCCACAATCAGCCTAAAAGCAAGTTTTGTTCCAACTAGAGTTTCGGGTATTGAGCAAGGCTTTCCTTGCTCTTGTCGACAACGAGGCTTAATTCCACTCGCCTATTCTTATCAGGACGGTTCGGAAAGCGTTTGTTGGCCACATTGGAACCGTGCCCTTTCACTCCCTCCATTTTGGCCAAAAGATCGCTGTTCCCGCCTATCGGTGCTGTGGAGTAAGTCAAATGATTCAGAACCTCGTAAGCCTGGTCCAGAGACATCTTCCACTCCGCCAGTTTCGCCTGATCATAATCAGTTAGTTTGCTGTATCGGTCGACAGGAGAGACGGAAGGACTTCGTATTAGATTGGCAAGTTGGACTGCCCTGCCGTCGGCAAGATGATTGGTATGGGAATCGACCCGGGAAATAAGTAAATGTCGATCCAGCAACCAAGCCATTTGATTAACCACCTTGCGACCGAATGCGGTTAACTTTGGGGAAGACTGTTCGAAGAGAGGTTTGTCGTCGCCATGAAAAATAGTCACGTGAATGCGTTCATTCGCGACTTCGATTTGAACGGTTTCATCATCGAGTTCGTGCTGTTTTAGGGTAGCATACCAGTCCTTTGCTATCCGATGAAGGATATCCACGTCGATGTTCGAGGTTTCATCCGTATTGCGCATGGTGGTGTCCGAACGACCTACAATTTGGTCCACCATGCTACCGGGTCTAGCATCTTTCTGTTCGACGGGAGTTGATTTGGGTACTCCGGCCATATAAGGATCTCGAAAGAAGCGAGTAGTCGCAATAATGACTTCCTCATCCTGCGAGAGAATCCACAGGACAAGAAACAGGGACATCATCCCCGTAACGAAGTCAGCATAGGCGACCTTCCAAGCCCCTCCATGACTTCCGGATCGACATTTACGAAAGATAGTAAATTGTTTCATTTACTTAACCGTGCCCCACAAATCGGTAATTAAGCGCCCTTAGCAGCTTCCTTGCATTGCTCCTCAAGTTCGTCAGCTGAAGGTTGAATTCCGGAATCGAGCGAACGTCGCCCAATTTCAACCGCCATAATGGGAGATAGACCAGTAGCAAATCCAGTAACCGAACGCTCGACAATACGAAAATATAAGAATTCTTGTCCTTGATTTAGCTGTACAAGTTTGCCCAGTGGAATCCCAATCCCATAAGCAAGAAAAATACCCAAAAAAGTTCCACTCAAAGCGGCCGCTACTTTTGCTCCGACCGCTTGCGGGTCCTCTAAATTAGACATGGTATTGATAATACCTAGAACCGCGGCAACGATGCCGACTCCGGGAAGTGCATCTGCAAGCATCTCAATGGCCTTGACTGAACGACTCGCCTCATCTTCTCGACTAAGGAGCTCAGATTTAAGGATACCCCCGATCTCCGCAGGTTTACAACGTCCATCCACTATGGGGCGCAATGAATTACAGAGAAACTCAACCAAGCGAGCATCGTTGAGAAAGGACGGGTATTTAGTAAAAATGGAGCTATTTTGAGCATCACTTACATGCTCGTCAAGAGCAGGAGTTCCCTTGCGTCTGCCGAGCATAAAAAGTTCGTAGAGCAAGACCAGCAAATCAATAAACTTTCGCTTGTCGGAAACACCCCCCTTGAAGGCTTTAGTGATGTCGCCAGCTAGACCGACAAGAACGGCTTTAGGACTAGAGACGACGACAATGCCAAGGCCTATCCCGCAAATGATCACTATCTCCCCAGGGTGAACGAGAGACATAGGGTTCCCCCCCGCCATCATAAAACCGCCGACACAGGACAGACAAACGATCAGAACACCTACTACAAGAAGCATTTTTAAATCCTAATATTAATTTGAGAAAGGGTTCGGAAGTGACTCCGAAGGCTAATAATTGTGTGTGATAGAATCTGGCTGATTCGCCCTTCGGTCAAGCCAAAGATTTGGGCAATTTCAGCCAGCTTCATCTCCTCGTAATAGTATAAGGCAAGAATCTTCTTCTGTTGGTCAGGGAGTTCTTTGATTCGTTCCCTCAACAAGGCAACTCGCTCGCGACTTTCCGTTTGTTCGAGGGCATCTGTCTCGGTAGGATCAGAGAGAACATCAGATAGAGTGCCTGGAGTTCCACCATCACCGGCATTCGAATCAATTGGAGCATCAAGGGGGACGAAAGTGACTGGCTGAGTCTCCTTCAGTAGTTTCCGGTATTCCCTCTCGTCGACGTTTAACTCTTGGCGAACTTCATTCTCGCTGACGGGCCTTTGGTATTTGGACTCAAGTTCCGCTATGGTAGCCTGAAGAGATCGAGCCTTGGCCCGGTTGGCTCTTGGAAGGCAATCTATGCGACGCAGCTCGTCTAGTAGAGATCCTTTGATGCGCAAGCCCGCGTAACTTCCAAACGATCGCCCCTTAGATGGGTCGAACTGGTTGACTGCTAGAACTAATGCCTTGGCGCCGATGCCATACAAATCTTCGGATTCAACGGTATCCGGAAAGTGATGCCGCATACGAGAGACGATTGACTTCACCAAGGGTAGATAGTTCTCAATGAGTTTCTCTCGCTCCTTTTCGTCACTCATAGTCCGCTTATACAGGCGAGCAGCTTCACGAAGGCGATCCTCGGACGATATATTGATTCTTCCCGCGGAGCGTTGGGCAACTGTTGCTGGGAGGCTCATGAAAAAGTCAGGACTAGGCGGAAGTATTTACCCCAGGCTCAACACCAGCGGCAGCTTCAGATGTGGCTTGAACAGACGCTTGCACGGCGAGTTCCTCGGGAGTGGGATTACTTTTAGCAATCTCGGACGGTCCATTGGCGGCATGACCAGAAGAATTCGGAGACCCATCACCAACGGAAGAAGTGCTTGCAACTAAGGAACGCAGCAAAGTACCGAGAATAATTCGTCCTCCAACACCGAGTACAAGACATCCGATACTTCCCCTCAAAAGAGCATCGAAGGCATTACCTGTCAGGATCCATCCCAACGAAAAGAATAATACGAACCCGACAAATCCGCAGAGGCAAAAAAAGAAGCGAGCGTCGTTGTTCATTTGTTATGCGGAACGACGACTTATTCCTCGGGCATAGAGTTGCTCGGGAAAAGTTCGTGCGATAAGTTGATTGAGAACGTTTGTGGAGAAGTCTCCCGTTACGTTTTGTCCGTGACACACACATAGCGGGGTTAAACCACTGCGTAAAACGACAGGCCATAGCTTAGTCGAATTGGATAGTTCATCGAAGTGAGTGAGCGCCAAGTGGGTAGCGCCGAGAAGGGCAGAAAGCCGAATCACTTGGTCGATGACTGCTCGATCATAAGCGGCGTTGACTACGAGGACCCGAGTTTCGATATCAAGCAAGTCGAGGGTTTCACGCGTCTGCGTCCAGTCTTCCCGATGGCTTAGAGATATGCCTGGAAAATCCAGATAAAGCGGACTTTCATCGCTGACCTGAGGAATATTCGTGGGTTCGCGATAAAGTGTGACACCAACGACTTCACAAAAAATCCGCAGGGCGTCATCCGGGTTAGGCACTCCATTCTCCACCTTGAGAACATGGGGAACATGCTTGTTGATAAAAACTTCGTGGGCAATGAATTTACAAAGGGTTGTGGTCTTCCCGACCCCCGGAGGACCAATCAATGCGATTCGATTAGAAGTTCCTTGGTTATCCAAAGAGCGATAGCGGTCGCTGAGTCCAACTGTAATTTCCTTCAGAGCATCCGCTAGCGGCATTTCCTTCATCTCATCCCATCGAGACCAAGCACGGAGGTCAGAAAGCAAAGCAGGGTCGAAACCAGCTCGCCCGAGCAAACGCATGACGTCGGAATCGTTTAAATCCTCTTCAGATAAAGAAGATGCTCCCTCGGTCATATCCGGGTTGGGCACAGCAATATCCGTAGCCTGTGATTCAGGGATCAAGTCGACCTCGTTCGCGGAAAGACTTTCGGAGGAATCAAGTACCTCATTCCCGAGTTCTCCCCCCTCGGGAGGAATTTCAGCTATGACTTCTAATTTCGGGGAAGAAATAAATTTGGCCAATCCTTGGCCGCCGACTTGTCGCACAGAGATTACACGTGCTTCAGGACCAAGCTTGCGCTGAATGACTCGGACGGCTTCGTCCGCCGAGCGAACAATAATACGGTATTTCTTCCCCGCCTTGCGCTCGGTTTTTTCTTCAACAACAGTACTCACAAAATTTCCACAATAAAGTTATTAGGCAGCTAATGCGGACTCCCCTTCGGGTTGAAATTGCCTGTTTTCTTCCATGGCTTGGGTAATATCTTCGGGCAAAGACTGCTCTGGCAGAGCGATGGCGCCAAAAGGCTCGATAATCGTTTCGGCAGGTAGTTCTTGATAGGCAATCACGGAAAGCTGAGGATATGATGGTTCCATAAAGCGACGGAACGCCAGCCTTAGCTCCGAAGTCGTCACAATTATGGGCGTAAGACCTTGTTCCAGCATCTCTTTAATCTTTGGCTCCATTTCGCCCACAATTCCCTCGGTCAGCTGAGGATCCATTGAGAGTCCGATATCAAACTGGCTTCTTTTTACGCGAGAAATTAGAATTTGCTCCAATCGGGGTTCGAACGTCATTGCAAGTAGCTTGCCTGGTTCCACTTCGTAATCCTTTACAAAGTACATCCCAAGCCGCTTGCGAGTCTGCTCCGATAGGTCGTCAGGATTCTTGGTGATGCTCGCCATATCGGCAATTGTCTCTAGGATTAGCGTTAGATTCTTGATAGGAACTCTCTCGCGTAAGAGATTTTGTAATGTTCGTTGAATAATCCCTATAGTAACGAGATCAGGAAGCAATTCACTGACTAGGGTTGGATTGCGTTCTTTGACCAGATCGATTAGCTGCTGGGTGCCCTCTCGTTCGAGGATAAGATATGCATTCTTCTTCAGAATATCGGATAGATGCGTGACAAGAACAGATGAAGGATCGACCACTGTGCATCCCTCAATTTCAGCATTACGACGTTCATCCTCAGGAATCCACAAGGCTTCTATGCCGAACACGGGTTCTACGGTAGGAATTCCGTCCAGCTTGCCGGTCTCTCCTCCTCCCATGTTCATCGCCAGAACTCTTTCGGGCAATACTGAAGATCGGGCGATTTCCTTGCCACGCAAGAGCAATCGATACTCGTTCGGTTCAAGCTCAATATTATCGCGAACTCCAATCGTTGGCAGCAACATGCCCATCTCCTTGGCAAAGTTGGTACGTGCCCCGGTAATCCGCTCCAAAAGGTCTCCTCCCTTTTTCTTGTCAGCCAACACAAGCAGTCCATATCCCATTTCAAGACCGAACACCTCTTGTTCAATTGCCGATTCCATGGGAGACTTGACTGGACCTGATTCGGCATGCGGTACATCTTCTCCCCCAGGCAAACGAGGTTGTTGACCAGCCTGATGCGGGTGGGCAATCTCCGAACCAGCAGAAAGCTCTTCTAGCTCCGGATCAGCCCCAAGAGCTTTTTTCTTCAAAAGGTAAGCACCTACAAAGCAAAGCGAAGCCAAAATAAAGAAGGGCCAGAAAGTGTCTGACAGAAAAAAGGCGAATGCCATAAGCATTACACCCGCAATACCTATCGCTCGAGGATGGATGGTCAGTTGTCGACCTACGAATTCTCCAAGGTTTGACTCTTCCGACGAACGAGTTACAAGAATACCGGCAGCAATCGAAACAATTATTGCGGGAATCTGTGAAACCAGACCGTCTCCGATCGAAAGAATCGTGTAGGTTTGAAGAGCATCCGTAATGGGCATGTCTCGCTGAAAAAAACCGATCAATATACCTCCAATAACATTGACGACAGTAATGAAAATCCCAGCTATGGCATCACCGCGGACAAACTTGCTGGCACCATCCATCGAGCCATAAAAGTCCGCATCTTTCTGAATCTTTTCGCGCTGTCTCAAGGCATCCGACTCGGTAATGATTCCAGCATTCAGTTCGGCATCAATGGACATTTGCTTACCAGGCATGGCGTCCAATGTGAAGCGAGCCGTAACCTCAGCGATACGTCCCGTACCCTTGGTGATCACGACAAAATTTATTATTACCAGAATCAAGAAGATAACTGCACCGACCACATAATTCCCTCCGACCACAAAGGTACCGAATGATTGAATTACGGAACCCGCATCAGCCTCAAGAAGTATCAAACGCGTCGATGCCACATTAAGCCCTAACCGATAAAGAGTTACGGAGAGAAGAAGTGTCGGAAATACGGAAAATTCGGGAGGATCCTTAATATAGATGACCGTAAGGAGAATGAGCAAGGATATGCCGATACTGAAAACAAGTAGAAGACTGAGCAGATCCTTGTGAACGGGAACAACGAGCAAAAACACCGCCCCAAATAAACCGAAAACGAATGCGAGATCGGCGTAGCCGCCCAAATCGCCAAATTTATCGCGAAGACGTTGAACCAAAGCAGCCATCAGATAGTTAGGCAGATGGGCCGGCAACGAGTCGGCGTGCCTTCAAGCGATGAAAATAATAGGCGTGCATCTTGTACACATGAGCAAGAATACCCGCAACCAAGCTGTAAAATTCACGAGGAATGGCTTCGCCGACTTTGCCGAGAGCATACAGGGCACGAGCCAGTGGTTTGTTTTCAACCACGGGGACCTCAAACTCCGCTGCAATTAATTTTATTCTTCTAGCCAAGAGGTTTTCTCCTTTTGCAACCACTACAGGAGCAAGATCCGTGCCTCTTTGATAACGAAGTGCCACAGCATAATGCGTCGGATTGGTCACTACTACATCCGCAGTGCCGACGTCTTCGAGGTTTTGACCACTAACCAACTCCATGGCTTTCTTTCTCTGAGCGGACTTCACCTCTGGCGCAACTTCCTTACTCTTCTGTTCCTCTTTCACTTCCTGCTTAGTCATTTTCATTTCCTCATTATTCTCTTTTTTCTTAATGATGAAATTGATTATAGCGATGATCGCTACCGTCAAGATAAGCAAGGCAAGCATGGTAACGAACAATTTTTGAATAAATTCAGGTATATACTGAATGGGTACCGGGGTATAAAAAATGGGATCGTTGATAAAGATAAGCATAGTAACCCACACGACCGACCCAATTGCTATAAATTTGAGAAAATCGATAGCCGCAGTCTTTAGTGCTTTAAGACCAAAGACCTTTTTCACCCCACTAATGGGGTTCAATTTGTTGAATTTGGGCTCCATTGCCTTTGGCGTAAGGCGAAAACCAGTCTGCAACCCTTCCGCCAAGAGAGAAGCAAAGAAACATGCAAGCAACATTGGATAGACTATGAACAACAGAGCTTTAAAGGCTTCAACCAAAGTGCTGACTGCACCTTCCTGAGTTAAAAATATCTTATGGAGGTTTTCGAAAATGGCTCGCGCAAACTCGGCAAGATCCAAGGCTTTTTGGGAACCGAAGGCTAGAATAATCAAAAAACCGGCAAGAAGCGTGAACGTCATTCCAATCTCAGGCGCTTTGGCGAATTGTCCTTTAGATCTGGCCTCGGACAATCGCTTCTCCGTTGGTGGTTCAGTCTTAGAACTTTTGTCGACGTCGGACATGGGACAAAGATTGAATCAA
>CAWVZQ010000033.1:0-14896 GCA_963934405.1 uncultured Opitutales bacterium
AGGGGATAGCCCACCGCCTCCATCAAGCCAAACTCCTTCGACCGTTCGAGCAGATTGCGAACCACAACGACCGCCAACCCCACAGTACCCAGCAAAAGGCCCAAGCCCCCCAAGGCCTGAAAGATGGCGATGTAAGTGTTTTCCACTTCCTGTAGCTCGTTCAATCGCTCCACGGCGGGACGCAACTCCATCCCATAGTTGGCCAACCTATCGGCGAGATGGTTGGAAACTTCATTCATTTTCCTTGAAGGCGAATCCACAAGAAAGGAACGGTAGCCTCCCTGCTTTGGAAACTTCTCTTCGAAATGTTTTTCATCGATGTAAAGTGCGCCCTGAAGCATCGATCCTTTGGCTACCGCAGCCAAACGGACTTGGAAAACTTGTCCCTCGCCATCTTGATATTCGACGAGATCACCAACTCCCTTCTTCAAGGCCCACATCATCGTGTTTTTATCTACTACGGCCGGTATGGGTCCATCCTCGGAAACATCCTGCGCCAAGGTCGACCAATCGCCCTCGGCAAATGTAAACCGGTCGCTGAGCTCGGAAGGCTTTACCCCATAGAGCTGAGGCCTAATAGCCTTGTTCAGATTAAGACAGCTGGCATCGTCCCCTTCGCGTACCCGCAGGGGCGTGACGTAGACATCTGATAAAAGAGTGGCGTTCAAGTCATAAAGCTCACGACCTTCAAGACCGTTCAGGTCATCGTAAACAGGCAAGGCCGATTCGCCCACTAAAGCGAAGCCGCCGGTACCTGAATCGCGAGTGCCCGAAATCGATGAAGAATCCTTTCGAAATGCACCTGTTCCGACCACGAGAAACGCACCGGCGGCCATCGCTCCTACCGTGACCAAGCTACGACCGGAACGCCGAGCAGCGTTACGACGACTAAGGGTGGCGGCATCGGGCAGAGTTCCGGATTCACATGCCGCCTTAGAGAGTTTAGCCCGAAAAAAGAGCAAGCCCGCAGCCAACAGACACCAGCCCACGCCGAAAAAAATCATGGACGCACCAGGACCGGAAAGATCGGTCAAAAAAGCCATGACGATGCCCGTGAATGTCAAAACAACAGCAATCCTCGTGGACACCTTGCCGGTTCCGATCTTAGCGGAATCTGAACGCGGAGCTGTGGACGCAAGAGTTTCTCCCATGGCAAGCAATTCGCGAGGTTCGGCACGCAGCTGACGACGAGTAGCCCAACCCATGGCGAGCAGAGCGATGAAGACGGCACCGCACAGTCCCCCGACTAAGGAAACCGGATTAATCGCGAAATCAAAGGTAGCCCCGGAAACCGCGCCACTCCATTCACCCGAAAGCAGATGGAGGGTGGTTTGCCCGTAAAGCATGGCGAGCCAAACTCCAAGACCAGACCCGACCACAGAGAGCAGCAACCCTTCCGCAAGGAACAGGCGGCGCACCTTTTTCCGGGGGATTCCCAACGCCAACAAGAGGCCGGCCTGTCGATTGCGTTGCTCCATTGTAAAGGCAAAGAACATACCCGTCAGGGCCATCGCCGCGACAATAACAAAAAAACTAAACCCGAGGAAAAGTTGGCCGAAATCGATGGGAGACTCGGCTGCAGCGGAAGCATCCTGCCTAAGGGAGCGAAAGAGCAATCCGGCCTCGGCGGCTGTAAGCTCGGATCGCAAGGCTTTGTTAATGTCCTCTCTGGAAGCCTCCGCTTTCGTCACTCGCAAACCAGTCAGCGACCCCCAGCGATTTCCCCACATGGCCTGACCCGCGGCTAGAGAAACAAAAGCCTTTGGCGAACCTCTGTAATCGTCCCAGTAATCTTCGTCTTTCGGGCGGACCTTATGCTTGATCGGGATACCGGTATCCCATTCCCCGCAGGATTCAGCATCCGACAATCCAGGGAATAGAGGCGTCCAGTCGCTCTCCTGGTCCTCAGGTACTTTTGCAGGCAGCGGGGTTGTGGCTCGCAAACGAAAGGTTTGGGTCTTCTCAAGAAGCTTGCGACGCTCACCTACCGCAAAATAGCTCAAGCTAATTGCATCTCCAACCGAAGCATTGAGATCGTCCGCAGCCCATTGACCAAGAACTATCTCATCGTCCTTGAGGTCGGCCGGTAAAAAGTTTGCCTTGGATGGATTCACGGCGCTGACCATGGAGTAAGGAACAAGGGCAGAGGAGTTAGCCTCCGGGTTTCCTTTGCCAATAGCATTCACCAAGTAGGTAAGGACGCCAGTCGTTTGCGGAGCAGTCTTTTCTCCCGCTTGACGGAGAGACTCGCTCAAAAACACCTGTCGGGATCGGACGGACCAAGCAGGCGTATCCCGCAGTTCCTTAACCAAGATTCCGGCATCTGCCAACGACCATGCTTCGTTTAGCGCGCTCTCGGCCGACTCCAACTGCACGGCATCACCACCAGGACGACCAAGTAACAGAAAGTTGGCAAAGCTCGTATTGCCCAATTCTTCGTCAAAAGACCGAAACATTCGTTTCTGCAGCATTTCCATGGGAACGAAAAGGGTGAGAGGTTCACGCTGGTTTCCCTGCAGTCCAAAACGTCCGAACGCCTCTGCTCCAAGTACGCCACCTAGTTTTTTGTTCAGGGAGACGAACTTGTTGTCGCGTTCGCCCGAAAGCGGTGCGTCCCGTGAGAAAAGACCCGGTTCCTCCACGCGAAGAATCAGGCGATCCCCCTTCTTTGCCGCGAGATAATTTCCGAGGCGCGCGTTTACGAAAAATTCAGCCTTTGACAGATCAGGAGCGGCGGCCGGATTCGGTGCCAACTGCCAGAACCGTTCGTCCACGCCCAGCACCTGTATATTCCGAGCCATACGAGTGCCATCGGGCAGGGAAACGTTTCCTCGGGTAACAACCAGAGGCGCAACTACGGTTTTCTTGTCTCGACTTAGGTCCGCCGCCAAGGCCTCCCGAAAAAAACCGTCGGGCGACAACAAGGCAATATCCGCTTGGCCTATCCGTTCTCCCGCCAATCGCTTCAGCGTAGCCTTGACCGAGTCCCCCACCATAAGAGCTCCGACCAGAACCATGGAGCAAATTGCGGCTCCGGCAATCACCCCGAGGTGCTGCCGCCAATAGTGGCGCAGGTTGCGCAAGACTATGCCCGAAAGAGTCACCGCCTCAATCCCGAACAAGCTTGCCTGCGTCGAGCTGGTAGGAGACTCCCATACGAGAAGCGACCGCAGAAGAATGGGTTACGGCCAGCAACGTAAGTCCCCGCGTCTCGTTTAGCGTAACCAAAAGTTCCGTAAGACGATCTGCATTCGCTTTGTCGAGAGATCCGGTTGGCTCATCCGCCAGAAGGAGCTTGGGTTCGTTCACCAGGGCACGGGCGACGGCGGCGCGTTGCTTTTCGCCGCCTGAGATTTCCGCAGGACGATGATGCAGACGATGCGAGAGACCCACTTCCTCGAGGAGCTCCTCCGCTCGCTTTCGCAAGGAGTCGCCAGTTAAGCTTCCATGCCCAGCAAGAGCCGGCACCATCACGTTTTCCAATACCGTGCATTGCGGCAACAAATGATGGGCCTGAAAAATAAATCCGACGGTTTGGTTCCGGAATGAAGCGGCGTCCCCGGGACTCAGTCCCGTCACCTCGCGTTCCCCCACAGTCACCTTGCCGCCGCTCGGTTTGTCCAAGGCTCCAACGACGTTCAACAAAGTGCTCTTGCCCGAACCGGAAGGACCCACGATAGCGGCTGACTCTCCCTCGGACAGCTGCAAGTCGACCTCCGAGAACACCTCTACGCCATCTCCCCCATCGGGAGATGGATAAGTCTTCGAAACATTAGATAATTCGACGAATGCACTCATCAGGATAGTATTTTGATTCAGGTCATTTCCCGTCACGCCTTACCCAACGTTGGGCCTTCATTTCAAAACGAGGCAAAGAGCCAGGCTCGACGGATTCAACCGGTATTCGTAAGGAAAAGGCTTCGGTCAACGCTTTTTCGAGACTATTCGCCAACTCAGGGGTCGCCTCCGCTCTCAGACTCACTTCGGTCATGGCAGCAGTTTCGTCGATCAGGACCTGATACTCCGCGATCTCTTCGAAACGTCGCACTACCGCATCCACAGAGGTCGGATACAGGTTCACGCCTCGCACCAAGGTCATATCGTCTACACGCCCAAGTATACCCCCGACCAGATCGAGCGTGGGCAATCCGTTGTCGTCTTCTCCCCAATGCGGAAGAACAAGATCGCCCGTACGGTAGCGCAGTACGGGACAGCCTGCTCTGCCCAAAGTGGTTAGAACAAGTTCGCCCTGTTGACCCTCACCAAGAGCTTCACCAGAAGTGGGGCAAACCACCTCGGCCAGATAACTTTGGAGAATTACTCGGAGACCACCCTCCCCTCCCGGTGTCTCGTAGGCAACGGGCCCGACCTCAGTCATGCCGTAATGATCAAACAATTCAACCCCTCCCCAAGCTTCGCTGATACGGCGTCGCAATTCGCCCATACTTCCGCCCGGTTCGCCCGCCACGATGATCTTACGAATCCGGGACGAGGCAATCTCGATACCCCGCTCCAACGCCACCTCGGCCAAATGCAAGGCGTAGGTGGGAGTACAAAAGAGGTATTCGGCCTTATGTTCGAGAATGGAGCACAGTCTTTGCTCACTGCTCATTCCTCCCCCGGGCATACAAAGGCACCCCCGTCGGGAAGCAGCCTCAAAGGCAGTCCAAAAACCAAGAAAAGGCCCAAAGGAAAAAGCGAAATGGCAACGTGCGACCGGCTCCACGCCGGCAGAATCCAAGACCCGGTTCCAATTGTCCAGCATCCAATCCCAGTCCTCGGGCAGGTCGAGCCAGGACATTGGCTCGCCCTTTGTCCCGCTGGTCTGATGAAAGCGCGTGTAGCGTTCAAGTGGAAAACTTAGGTTTGTTCCATAGGGCGGATGCTCCAAGCGATCGCGAGCCAACTCGTCTTTTGTGGTAAAGGGACAGGAAACAATAAAATTCTCAATGCTTGAAAAGTCGGGAGTCAACTCGGACCCGTCAAGTTTGGCCTGCTGAAAAGGATTGCCCTCGCGGACGATGCCCAAGACGCGCCGCAGGCGTTCCAGTTGGCCGGCCAACAAGCCAGTCATCGCAACGCTCTCAGGTTTTTTCCTCCACCTTGACGGGGCTCGCCTTCGGTGGTTTCGGGGTATACTTCGTAATCAGATAACCGCCGATGGCCGCCAGGCAAATCCCGGCAATAAAAGGCGCTTTAACGAAAGCCCAGTTGCCCTCCTTAGTTGTACTCACAATTGCGTTCACCATAGGAGCCCCTGCAAAGATGATGGACATGATCACGGGAACATAGGCAGGTGAAGGCATCTTCCCGAATGCAAGCAACACGCCCAACGCTCCAATCGCTCCGAGCGTCCCCGCAATAAGCGACCATTGCCAGCCCTTTGTGGGAAAGGTCCAAAAGGCGATATTTCCACCCTTGAGCTTCAAAATGATCAGAGGCGCTACAACGGCGGTCAGAAAGTAGGCTAGCCCGACCCAAAGAAAAGCCATGATCCGACCGTTTTCCTTATCGCCCATGTTACTTGAACCGTTGTGCATGCACACCCCATAGGTCCCCCAGCAAACAACGGTTATCAAAGCATAATATAGATACTGCATATTTAAGTCTCCTTTTGAGAAAGCATCCATAAAACCTTGGCAAAGTCGATGCCGAAAGGAGCTCCGAACACACAAAAGGCGCCCCGTATTCGAGACGCCTTCCGTAAGTTTGTTTCGACTGGAATATTTAGCCGGCCGAGTCGGCCTTCTCAATTGTTTCGATTTTCTTTAGGATAACTCTCTTTTTCTTGCCCGTGCCGGATTCATAACCTTGACCGGCAATAGACACCCGGGAGTCCACTAAGTCGTCCAGGTTCACCTTGGACTTCTTGCCCAATGCCGACTTAGTCAAACGAACCGTCTTTCCATCCTTAGTTGTGATAGAGTAGTACTTGTAGATCTTCCCGTCTTTGCCCTTGGTTTCTTTCTTCGAGACCTTGCCCAACAACGCAAGAGGACCGACCTCGGGAGCGGGTTTTTTGGCCGTTGGCTTTTTCTTGCTTTCGGCTTTCTTGACCTTTTCCTTCGCGGCGGGCTTTTCTACTTTTGCCTTCGCAGCAAAAGATGAAACAGGGCCAGAGAGCAGGCCAAATGCAAGTAGGGATATAATTATAGATTTCATTTTTTTTATTTAGGTTGGTATTATGTGTTTAGTTATTTTATAACCATTAAGACTCATTACCTCCTTTTTGACCGTTTCGTGCAATCCCTTTAACTGTATATTTTATTTTTAGTAGCTCCAGTTATGGGCGATTATTAGCTTATTGGTGTTTTGATAAGTATTATCGTACACTTCTTGCGGTATGCCATAGCTTAAACGCTCAACATTAAGGACTAGACATTTCCTCAGTTAATAGGGTTTTCGCCAACCGCGGGCGTATTGCCCTTACTGTTTACAGCCAGCTTGCCACTATACGAACGAGAGAGGAAAGGTCATTTCTACTTTTCGCCCGAATCTGAGGAGGGTGCTTCGGAGCCAATGGCAGCGTCTAGGCGCTTTTTCAAGTCTTCCAAATCCTGATTAAGCTTTTCGTTATCCTTTTTTAGATCAGTCACTTCTTTTCGAAGTGTTTTTAAGTCATCAGACGGTTTGCCCCCCGAGCGTAAAGCCTCGATCGCCTTTTCGGCGGCAGTCCGTTCGGGCGTGTCTTTGCGGCTAACCGAGAGTTTTTCAAGAACTGCGATAGCCCGAGGGTCATTCAATTGTCCAAGCGCATCGATGGCGGCGATACGCACACGGCGATTAAGCCTGCCAACCCGATCAACGAGGAATTGTCTCACGCTTGACTTGTCTTCCTCGTTACGGGCAAGGCGACCGAGTGCACGCAACCCGGAAGCAAAACCATTGGTCGTGAATTTTTTCTCATCGTTCTCAAGCGCCGACTGGAGGCTCGACAAATAGGTCGGATCATCCTGCTTGCGGATAGCGGAAACCGCAGCAAAGCCCAATTGGTGTCGAAAAGATTTTGAGGCTAATGCCCGACTTATCAGTTTTCCGGCCTCGGCGTCGTCGTGCCCGGCCAAGCCGTTGATGGCACCGGAACGAATCGATGGATTCTTCTCTCGGGCCAATACCTCCTTAAGAACGGCCAATGCCTCGGGTTTGTAAAAACTACCGACGTCTCCGACCACTTGACGACGGACACGAGCGTCAGTTTGCTTCGTAGACTTAGCCAATGCCTCGAAGGCAGGGTTAGTGGCAATGCCTCGAAGAGCTTTTGAGGCAGCGAGCCTCACTCCATAAAAGGGATCCTCGTTCAATGCTTTCTTTAACTTTTCGACAGTGCCACCGTCCTTTTTTTTGGCCATTCCCTCAATCGCGAGAAGACGGCCGACAATGTCTTCCAAGTCCGTCAACTGTGAATGGAGCATTGACATGGGAGGAGCGAAGGTAGTCTTTGCCAAAATCGTAAGGTCGGGGTCCACGCGAACGGTTTCAGGGACTGCGGGAAGGGCAAAGTAAAAATCTTCCGATGCCTGCGAAACCTGCATCGATTTCATAATGGCTTTACCCTCACAACGAAACTTCACCGGTATAGTCACATGGAAGAGCAACACGTTGTCGTCCACCTTTTGCTCCTGTTTCACGGTGAGCTTGGCCAACTTGGTTTTTGCGTCCCAAGAATAATCCACCTTTAGCTCGGGGTGGTGGGCGTGGTAGACATACTGGTCGAAGAAACGATCGTGCGACTTTCCGGAAAGCTCCTCTATGACGGCCCGCAAGTTGTCGGTTACCACATTGCCGTGCCGATGACGCTCAAGATAGGTTTTTACGACTTTGCGGAAAAGGTCGGGACCCAAGCTCGATCGAAGCATGTGCAACACCCAACTGCCCTTGGTGTAGGAAAGTGATCCGTACTTGCGAAACATATCCGATGGGTGCTCGTACTTTCGGTTCACCATGGCCGTAGTATCTTCCTTGAGGGCCGAAAGCCTATTGAGGTCTCGATACAAGCCGTAAAGCATTTGATCCCTGCCTTGCAGATGCCCCGCAAAGAGGTGTGTGTAGTAGGTGGCGAATCCCTCGTTCAACCATATGTGACTCCAGTCCTTACAAGTGACTAAATCCCCAAACCACTGGTGAGCCAGTTCATGGGCAACCAACCCTTGGCTGCTCCGAATATTTTCCGTCTCGTGGCTAAAAAGCGTAGAGGTATTCAGGGTGCTCAAGCTCGTGTTTTCCATCCCGCCCCAGTTGAAGTCCTGAACGCATACTTGGTCGTACTTGGCCCACGGATAGGCCACACCGATTTCTTTCTCGAAATACTCCATGCACCTCTTGGTATGGCGAAAAGAATTCGCCGCATTGGCGAAATCCGAGGGGGGCGTCCAGAACGACATGCTCAAATCACCGTGCTTCTCCTGCAACCTCTTGAAATAACCGGCGACCAGCGAAATGAGGTAATTGACGTGTGGCTTCTCCTGTTTCCAAGTAACTGCCTTCAATCCCGTCTCGGGATCGATCTTCTCGGATGTCTTTCGGCCGTTGGACAAAACCGTCATCCCCTTGGGCACGCGACAGGTAATGGTGGAGGTAAGGAACTCGTTGGGCGAATCGAAGCAGGGGAACCAGTGTCTGGCCTCAATCGTTTCGCCCTGAGTCCATAGATGGGTGTCTTTGGGATCATAACCCAACTCGGGGGTACGAAAGTAAAGCCCCTTCACCGGTTCGGCCTCGTAAAAGACTTTGAGTTTGGACTGACGCCCGGCTGGAATCGGCTTTTCGAAAGTGACGATCAATGCTTGGTCGGTATTTTCCCATGCCGCGATCTTATCACCCGACGTCACTTTGCTGATCCGTAGATCGACCGCATCCAGTCGGAACTCCTCAATTGGAGTGAGGATTGGGTGAAAAACAACGGTGGCGACGCCGGACACCCGGCGATTCTTGAAGTCCGGCGTGACGTCCAGCGACAAGTGCTCGACGTCGACCAGACGATCGGGAGCATATCGTTGAGTCGAAGTAGTGGCGCCTACGGGAGCACCTGAAAAGTGCCTGCAACGCAGAGTGTGAACGTGTTCGGCCTCGGCGCTCGATAAAGCGCCGCACGAGAATAGGGCGAACAGGAAAAGGATAGATGTTTTCATCATAACAACCTTTGAAAAGTAAGACTCGAAGGTAGGAAGCTATGAGCTCTAAGCAAAGCCAAACTGAAAGAAAATCTTAGAATCAATCTCTCACGATTCCCTGCTCAAGCCGACAGTTCGATAATGCCTAAGGCAAGATAACCTCAAAAACTTCGAAATGGACGGCTAACCTAAACGAGAGGATCCTATTTGCCCCTTAAGCTCTCCAAGCCAAAACTGTCATCCAGCGTAAAGGCATCGGGCAGGGTGATTCCCTTCGAACCGAAACCCTTTCCAGCTCTCGCCTTTGCCGCTCGCTCCAAAATAGATTTCAAGTTGAGATGAGCCACCTTCTCGCGAACATTCTTTGGCAAAGCCTGAAGTAGCACGTTGAACTTTTTCAACTCGAACGGAATGGCAGAAGCCTTGCCGACGGCATCCGAACCAATTACGAAATTATCGGGGTACTTCTTTATCAAGGCCAACCAAGCGTCCAAGTCTTTATAGATGTAACTGCCGAGCACGACCCAAGACAAATCTAGATATAAGTTTTCTCCATAGCGGGCCAACACTTCATCCAAGATTTTTGCGTAACCGTCCACCACGATGCGACGACTGATCCCGGCATGACACCAGATAACCGAGGGACGGTTTTCCTTTTTCGGTTCCTTCTCGATGGTTGTCTCGAGCAAGTCCAAGAACTCCTGCAAATAGTAAGGTTTCTTCACCTCGCTTTCGCTTCGGGAAATGGGAGCGACGTTGTGATGGATACTAACAGGCAAACCGACTAACCCGCAAAGCTTGAACAACCTCAGCAAAGAGGGATGATCTCCGCGAGGTCGTTCGCCCGTAGTGAGGTTGGTGAGGTCATCGTGCCTAGACATCAGCTCCCCCACTCCTTCCCATACGCCGGGATATTCTCGAATGCGTTTTATCACCAAATCCATTGCTCCCAAGTCGGTGGTATCGAGTCCGCAAATGAAAGGGTGAAGCCTCTTCAGGCGGTTTAGTTGTTTCTCATCCCCACGAAAAGCCACCTTGTAGTCCATAAAGGCGGCGGCCACTTGCAAGTCCGTGTCTCGGGCTGCCTTCACTCGAGAGCTGGAATCTAGATAATACTTCGGGCGAAGGAAAAACTCATCCTCCGACCACTTTTTTACGAAAGGCATGCCACACACAACGACGTCGCGTACGTCGTTCTTTTCCAAAACCTGCAACAACCCCGTCAATCGTCGATGCCGTTCACCAAACGGAAGTTGGAAGTAACGCCCGCTCTTCATCAACCCCCTAGAGGAACCCGGGAATCGATTGTCTCGATTGTCGAATTCACCGTTCTGCAAAAAGTCCAGCAAATGAAAATGGCAATCCGCCACCGGTTCGGCTTGAAGCCCGATCGAAAAGATAAAGGCAACAAACGCCCAAAGAGATTTTTTCATGATTCGGAAAGAGGTATGTTCATTCCCCTAAATGACTAGTTTTACGGAATGTCCTAGACCCCTCGGCGGACTTTGTAAAACTACAACGTAAAAGGCGGGTTGAGCACTGCCACTCACTCCGCAGCCTTCATGGCGGCGATTAGGGTGCTTGCATCGGTCAGGCCCTGGAATTGCTTTTGGATTTCTCCGTCCTTGAAGATGATCAAGGTGGGAATGCTCCTGATACCGTATTTGGAGGCGACGGCGGGTTCATCGTCGACGTTAAGCTTTATCACTTTCCCGTAGGCCTTCGCCTTTTCGGCGACGTCGTCCACGATCGGGCCTTGTAGTCGGCAGGGCGGGCACCAAGGCGCCCAGAAATCCACCAGCACCACCCCAGCGGCAATTTCCTTATTGAACTCCTCCGCGCTTACCGACCCGGTATCCGAACTTACCGAGTCCCCTCCGGAACATCCTCCCGCAAAAAAAGAGACCGTAAACACAATCGCAGCCAATAATTGTTTCATCTCCTTAATGTACTCTCGAACAATCCATCGCGCCATTATAATTTACGCCTTATTTTGGAATCGCTCGCAAATACGAAATCGAAAATCCCGGATGCCAAGATTCTCATTTTCATGCTTTCGGCCTTTCGCCTCGTTCGCTAGCGTTTGCCCCATGCCAATGATCGACCTCCGCAGCGACACCGTAACGCGCCCTACCCCCGCCATGCTCAAAGCCATGGCGGAAGCCGAACTGGGCGACGACGTCTTCGACGACGACCCCACCGTAGATCGACTGGAAGCTCTCGTAGCGGAAACCCTCGGCAAGGAAGCATCCATGTTCGTCCCGAGCGGCACCCAAAGCAACCTGGCGGCATTGATGACCCACTGCGGACGCGGAGACGAGTACCTCGTCGGGCAGCAAGCTCACACCTACCTCTTCGAAGGCGGCGGCGCCGCCAGCCTCGGCAGCATTCAGCCCCAGCCCATCGACCAAGAAGACGACGGCACCCTAGACCTCAAGAAACTCGCCACACTCATAAAGCCCGACGACTACCACTACGCCCGCACTCGCCTGCTCTGCCTCGAAAACACCACATGGGGTAAAGTTCTCCCGCAGAAGTACCTTGCCGCCGCCAAGTCCTTTGCCGACAAGTATGGGCTCGCCCTGCACCTCGACGGCGCCCGTATCTTCAACGCCGCCGTAGAACAAGGAATTTCCGCCATCGAGATCGCGACTCCTTTCGATTCGGTTTCCGTATGCCTTTCCAAAGGCCTCGGGTGTCCCGTCGGTTCCGTTTTGGCCGGCTCCGCTAATTTCGTGAAGGAAGCCAGACGCTGGCGGAAAATGCTCGGTGGCGGCATGCGCCAATCGGGCATCTTGGCTGCGGCCGGCATTCACGCCCTCCAACACCACGTCGACCGCTTGGCCGAAGACCACGCGAACGCCAGCCTCCTCGCCGATGGACTCGCCGCCATCGAAGGCATCAAGGTCGCCCCCGTACAAACCAACATGGTCTTCGCCACCGTCGCGGAACACAAGGTCGGGGGCTTGGCCGAACACCTCAAACAACGTGGCATCCTAATCATGGCTCCCATTGCCGACGCCCTGCGACTGGTCACCCACCTCGACCTCGACGCCGACGCCATCCGAACCGCAGTCGAGACTTTTGGCGAATATCTCGCGTAGGAAGAATTTCGCCCAACAGTCGCCAGCTGCGGGTATTAGCAAAATTCCCTGCACCGAGCATTCAATTCGACTTTAGGACTGCTTCTATTTTCTTCGGGATCTCGGGGTTTTTGAGGTCCTGTTTTGCAGCCATCAAATGTATGAAATTGTTCGCGAGCGTTTCCTCGGGATGGATTACGTAATCTGTGTTGCGGCCGATCTGCTCGAAAAAACCTTCCACGGCATCGGGGTTCCACAGGATGGCCTTTCCGTCCTTCAGGATAGCCTTGGAGGTTTTACGATCGATCACCATGAGTCGGAACTGGAGATAGCGAAAAAACGAGCCGCCGGTCTTGGGGTCGTACTTGGGTGTGCGCGAGAACAGTACCGGGGCGCACCAGCGCGACTCGCCATCCTTCGACACGCGGATGCAATGCTCGATCACCGGCGCGTCGGGGTTGCTTATGCGCCGAGGCATCATGTCGTCCGGCAACGAAACCTCGTCGCATTTTTCATATCCGATGATCCCGTACAATTCGTCGCGCAGCTTGGGGTTGCTACGTGAAACAATGTGAAACAGTTCATGGTAAAATAGCCGCTCCAAGCTCTTGACTGATTGCCGGATGGTGCGCTCGGGTAGGATGATGCTCACGCCTCGCGTGTAGGGTGCGGCGCCTTCATCGTTGCCGGTGGTCTTGATGAGGCGGATGCGCTCAGGCAGGTGGTTGGCGAACTTGGCCAGCTTCGGCTTCGCGACGGCGATTACTCGGAGCAGCTTTTTTTTGTCGGCATCGCCCCACTCCAGCGCTTGGTTTTGGATGAAGGCAAGGTATTGCTCGGTCGATACCGGTCCGGCCTTCTTGATTTTGGCGGCACGCTCGAACGGGCTTAAGTTTTTAATATAAACGTCCCTCTTGGCCAAGTGGGTCTTGGCTTCGGCAACGGTGGCGAAAGACACCGAGCAACCCTTGGACAGGCTCAGAATCCTCGGCGCTTCGGGATTGGGAGCGAGAACTGGCGACGGTTCCCCAGAACCTTCCGAACTGGAGATAACGCCCTCCATGCCAAAAGCACCCCCCGCCATAAACAGGGTGGCGAGCATTGCGACAAGTAACTTTTTAATCCCACCATTCAACACTCGCCGCAGTTCAGGTCTAGCCTCGCGAGCAAGCGCTAATCTCAAGAAACACACGATGCCTTCGGACTTCTTTAGTCGCTAAGGATTCAGTACTATCCGCGGGGCTCCCCTCGGCAACCTAGCGGATCACTTCCCTGACTTTTTCTTCCTCTTTTCCCAAGCTTCGCGAAAATCTTCGATCGTGAGTTTCGTAATCATCTTCGTTTCTATACCACGCTTGATATCCGTAATGGACAACTTATTGGAAGATACCTTTAGAATGTGATCCTTTATCAAGTGCTGCCCGCCAGTCAAAGGGCTACCCCCAAAGGTTCCAATTTTCTTTCTGACTTCCGAAAACTCTTTTCCACCATCTCCATTTACAAAAAGAATAATACCCACCAGCACGTCGTTGAAGAAAGTAAGCTCTATGCTTCTGAGGCCCAATTCTTTCACTTCCCGCTCCTGCGTGCATCTAGTCTTAATCGTCGCCAATCCATCTTGTTTTTTTCCGTCACTTGGCGGAACCGGCTCTAGTCCTTCTATCTTTTTCAGGATTTCCTGTGCTTTTGCCGAGTTCATCCCGAATTCAAATCCATAGACGGCGGGAAAGGCATCGTCCGCAATTACGGGTTTCTCTTTTTCCTTAGCGGAAATTAGGGAAGCAAAGGAAAACAGAGAGAGGAAAGTGAAGAGAAGAATAAGCTTTTTCATATATTGATAAAGGTTTTGTGGTCGCAAAGGGGATGTTCCTCGAACCGGAAAAACATAAAGTCAACGCCATACGAACAATTCCGGCAACTGCTTACGGTTCGTACTAAATAGACTTTCGACAGTTCGGTTACCAAACCCTTTCGATCTTACCCGTAGGGCCTCTAAAGAGATTCGACTCCGGTGATTCGGAGAAGCTCTCCGAGGCCCGGTCCCAGATCAAACGAGACACTGTTGTTCCGTAGCTTCACGTCGCCCCAGCCACCCTTGTCGCGGTTGAACATTTCGACTTGCGGCTTCTTGCCTTTGGCGGGTTTCAACGAGATTACCATTTTCTGCGCCCGCAGGGCATTGTGGTTGGCGACGTACAGGGCGTCGGCGCCCGAGTCGTACTTGAAGACGCCGACGAAGGCCTCGCCGCTTGTGACTGTGGCCCAATGGTCGTCCGGGAACGCCGTGAGCGGCCGGGGCACGTCTTTGTCTCGCTCCTTGTCGTCCATGGTTCGCGTCATGGGCGTGGAGTAGACGGCCATGGGTTTGCCGAGTTCGGCGATTTCCCCGTAGAGCATGCGTATCTCCTTGTGCACCTTGAGGTGCTCATGGTTGGGATTGAGTTCACCCGTCATGGGATCGACCGCGCCCTTGATGAACCAGATCATCACCTTCATGCCGTGGGCAATCGAGGTGTTGATCGTGTACAGGCTTTTGCGGGGGTCGGGGTTCACCAGAATCCAGCGACCGAAGAAGTCGGCCCGGCTTTGGCATAGCTTGTGGCAATGCGTGATCGTGTTGTAGTGAAGGCCGAGACCGCGAGACCAATGGTAGTCGTAATACCCCAATATGCCGGCGGTGCCTTGTACTCGATCGAGAAAATA
>CAWVZQ010000034.1:0-14849 GCA_963934405.1 uncultured Opitutales bacterium
GAAGATGGTTCCGTATACTTTCGAATTTCCTCTTTTGGCGAATATGGAAAACTCTCGAAGCTGAAATCCCGAGATCTTTCTGTGGGAGCAAGCCGCCGGACCACGGCGGACGACGAATACTCAAAGGAGTCTTTAGGGGATTTCGCCCTCTGGAAAGGAAGAAGAGAGGAAGACGGCGAGAATTTCTGGGAAAGCCCATGGGGCGAGGGAAGACCAGGCTGGCATCTTGAGTGTAGTGCCATGTGCAGAGAATATCTAGGAGATTCGTTCGATCTACATTCGGGTGGAGAGGATCTTGTTTTTCCTCACCACGAAAACGAGATCGCCCAAAGCATATGTTCATCGGGGAAACCTTTCGCCAGACATTGGTTTCATATTGCGCACCTAATGGTGGATGGTGGGAAAATGAGCAAAAGCCTAGGCAACATGTACACCTTAGACGACTTGAGGGGAAAAGGGCACGACCCTGAGGTTGTAAGATATGCACTGCTGTCGGGTCACTACAGGCAGCCGCTCAACTTTACCATTTCATCACTGGAGGCAGCTCGTTCGGCACTCGGAAAACTCCTAAAAGCCCACAACCTTCTCGGCGGGGGCGATCCGCCTTCCTATGAGGAGTCATTAGCTAGAGGCGGCTCCGAACTGGGCCCCTTTAAAGCTGCCTGGGAAGCTTTGTTGGATGACTTGAATACACCAAAGGCTCTCGGAGCCCTTTTTTCCACAGTAAACAACATTAATCCCGAAGGTTTAGCGAGCGATGAAAAAGAAGGGATGCGGAGGTCATTTTGGTTTGTTCTAAATGCGTTCGGAATTTGTCTGCCCAAAACCGATGCCCCCAAAGATCCTCCTGCCGAAATTAAGGAGTTGGCGGAAAAAAGACTTCAGGCGAGATTGACAAAAAACTGGACCGAAGCCGATGAACACCGTGAAACGCTCGACGAGGCGGGATGGTTGGTCAAAGACCTACCTACAGGTTTCGAGCTTATTCCTAAGTAGTCAAACAGATGGATGGCGTGGTGAATTCCGCAAGGGAAAAATCTTTTCCGAAATCTTATTTCCGGATTAAGGTAAGCTGCGTCCACTCTCCTTTGTCTTTTCTTCGCAGGATAAAGCTTGAGCCTAAGCGATTGATGGTCTCTTGAAAGAATTCGGCTGTTTTTTTAGCTTCAATAGACAAGATTCCAGACAGGGCAAGGAGTCCTTGCGAACGAACGGCACCTAGCAACAGTTCAGCATTCGCACAAAGTACGTCTGCCTGAATGTTTGCCAGCACAAGATCGGCACTTTCCGAAAAAAGTCCTCCTGCAATATCGTTCGTAGTAAAACTAACATCGCCGCCCATCCCATTTGCCGTAGCGTTTTCGATGGAAATTCGGACGGCATCGGGATCGATATCAACGCCTTTCACATTTCCCGCCCCAAGTAACCTGGCAGATAAAGCGAGTATTCCTGAACCGCAACCTACGTCGATACAACTGAGCCCCCTAGGATCGGTCTCTTCGAAAAAGTCAATGATCACATCTAAGCACAGGCGAGTAGTTTCGTGAAGTCCCGTGCCAAAAGCCATTCCGGGATCGACGTACAGTGCCTTTTCCCCCTCTGGCAAGACATAGGTTGCGCGCTCCCACTCGGGCACAAGATGCAAGGGACCGGTACTCCAAGGATGGAAATGTTCTTTGTAAGCTTCTTTCCAGTCACGATCCTCGACAGTTGAAAGCTCGGGTGAGAGGGATTCGGCAAATGCGGGAAACCTGTGGGACAGACTAGTCCACTCAGCAAGAGCCAGCTCTCGGTTGTCGAAAAAACCTTCAAGCGATCCCTCGTCCGAAAGTCTATTTATTTGCAAACACCAGTTACAAGGAGCTAGTTCACATAAGAGATCTTCCAGCGGAGGGATGAGCTCCGAGGACAACGGGAGAGTCGCCTGGATCATTCCCCGAGAAAGGGAGTCACGCCAATGGCGATATCTCGAATTACCGAAGGCAAGACAACATGTTCCGCCCCATGTATCTTTTGCTCCAGCAGTTCGTAAGTGTCGCCAGGCATAACTCGCACTGGAGCCTGCGCAATAATTTCGCCACCATCCACCACTTCATTCACCCAATGAATGGTACAACCCGTTATTTTTACACCGCGGACAAAGGCTTGGCGAATGGCTTCCAGTCCAGGAAAGCTGGGCAACAAACTAGGGTGGAGATTAATTATCTTGCCCGAGAATGCTTGAAGGAATGACCCTTTTAAGATGCGCATGAATCCAGCAAGAACGATTAAGTCGGGCGCATCCTCTTTGATCGTTTCGATCCAAAGGCTTTCGGACTCCCCGTTAAGAGTCGCCTGTTGGGAAGGAGACGAAAGATGGCTGTTCTTTACCTCGTAACGAGCGGCTTTTTCTAGAATACCCGCATTTTGAACATCACTATATACGGCAACGACTTGAGTGGGGCCGAGCTGACCTGCCGATGCCGCAGACAGGATGGCCTCTGCATTTGTTCCGGAACCTGATCCTAATATGACGACCCTCATGTTTGGCATTGCGTTCAAGTTTTAGATTTCGGGCAAGCCTTTAATTTTCTGCAAAAGTCCAGTGGTTCCACACCCTTCAAGAAATGGCAGAAAGTGAATTTCGGAACCCACTTGCTCTAAGGATTCGCGTTCACTTTGGTCCATCGTCTGCAGACAGTAATCGCCAGATTTAGCATAGGCATCGGGTGATAGAGCTTTGATTTCAGAGCTTATTCTCTTTCCGTCAAAAAGAAATACTCCTGACACGCTTTTCAGAGAAAGAAGGGCGTAAGTGCGTTCGCGTTCTCCTTGCACCGGTCGAGAAGAGCCCTTGATGGCTCGGACACTTGAGTCTGAATTGAGGGCAACCCAAAGATGGTTTCCCAGTGCTGCAGCTAACTCCAGGCAATAGATATGTCCGGCATGAAGTAAGTCGAAGCATCCGTTGGTGAGGACGAATGTCTCGTTCTGCAAGTTAACTTTTCGACGAAATTCCACGGACTCCTCAAGCGAAGAAACTCCGACAGAAAGATCATCTAAGGTCGCCATCTTCAATCTTCGCCTTCGAAGAAACGCTTTGCCTTGTCTATGATCCCCGCGTCCACATCCGCGTCCTTGTCGCCACATGATTTTGCGAAATCGACTAACAATTCGCGCTGCTTTTTTGTAAGTTTTTTAGGGATATGAATAGTTATGCGCGCATAGAGGTCTCCAACCCGACTGGAACTTCGGAGATTAGGCATTCCTTTGTCGCGCAAACGAAAAGTGCGACCCGATTGAGTACCCGCAGGTATTTTTAAGGAGACCTTGCCGTTCAGCGTGGGTACGTCAATAGAACCCCCTAGGGTCGCCAAAGTAAAGGGGAGGGCGAGTTCATGAAAAAGGTCATCTCCGTCCCGCTCGAAAAGTTCGTGATCCTTAACTTGCACGAAAACATAAAGATCCGCCGCCGGGCCTCCCATCAGCCCCGCATCGCCTCGACCACGAGAGCACAATCGCGTACCGTCATCCACGCCTTTAGGAATGCTAACCTTGACGGTCGCAGGTTCCCGCACGCGCCCCTCGCCTCCACAGGTTCCGCAGGGATTTTCGATCGTCACTCCCGATCCGTTGCATTTTGGACAAGTCCGTCGAATGCTTATGAAGCCTTGGTTGGAAGCAACCTGACCAATGCCTCCGCAAGTCGGGCACATCACTTTACCAGAACCAGAGGCAGCGCCTGATCCGACGCACGGGCCACAGGTTCCATAACGCCTGTACTTGATCTCTCGATCAACACCTTCGGCAGCTTGCTTCAATGAAATTTCCACAGAGACACGCAAGTCCGAGCCGCGGGCTCCTCCCGCTTCCTGACCCTGTGAACTTGAACCACCGAAGAACTCTTCGAAAATACTGCCAATTCCGCTCCCGCCACCGCCGCCAAAAACATCGCGGAAAAGGTCAAATGGATCAACTGCGGCTCCTCCGCCACCTCCTCGAAATGCGTCTGGCCCAAATTGATCATACCTGCGACGCTTTTCCGGATCCTTGAGCACTTCGTATGCTTCCGAGATCTTTTTGAATTGTTCCTCGGCTTCTTTATCGCCGGGGTTTTTGTCGGGATGATATTTTACCGCAAGCTTTCGGTAGGCTTTCTTTAGTTCTTCCGGGGATGCGCCGCGAGGCACACCGAGTAATTCATAAAAGTCTTCTGATGCCATTGCCTTGTAATTAAGATTGAGGGCTAGCTATTTCAGTCTTCGGATTTCTCTTCTTCACCAGTTGAGCCTTTGGAGATAACCACCGCCGCGGGCCTAAGCAAGCGGTCGCCCAACTTATATCCTATGCGAACGGTATCGATTACATGACCTTCCTCTATGTCTTCGCTAGCTTCGTGACTAACGGCTTCGTGAAGGCTTGTGTCAAAGGGCTGGCCCGTTGCATCGATCAAAGAGAGTCCATGCTCTCCTAGTATTGATTCCATTTGAGTCATGACCATGGCAAACCCCTCCACCACACTTTTGGCCTCCTCGCGATTCTGGGCATCCTGAAGGCCTAGACGAAAAGCATCAACGGCGGGAAGGAGATCCCCAATTATGTTTGCTCGAGTGCGAGAGGCGATTTCCTCACGGTCTCGAACTGAGCGCTTTCGCAAGTTGTCCAGCTCAGCTGCCGCGCGAAGGTACTTGTTTTGTAGCTCGTCGCGCTTGCCATAGGCTTCTTCGAGTTTACCCTGCATCCTTCCAGAGGCATCACCTTGAGCAGATTCCTTTTCCAGAGATTCATCCACCTCGTCGGTGGCGTTAGCTTCATCCAAAATCTCTTCCGAAGGTTGAGATGCTGTTTCTTCTTCAGTTTTGTTACCTTGTTCCATCAAACGTTGCTATAAGTTAAACGGTATAAAAAACCTTGCCCTTCGCCGCCGGTCAACGGGAAAGCAGAGAAGTTTGCCGCCAACTTAGCGAATAAAACGATCCGTCACCAGAAATGTCGTCTTTTCCGAAGCTTGTCCGAAAAAATCCTCCGCAAAAGGTACAAGTCCGGTATCCCCTGCTTTCAAAAAACATCCCTCGCCGTGAAGAGATCCGCTCAAGATATGCACCAATGCGACATCCCCGCCAGCGGAAGAAAGTTTTTTCTTCTGTCCATCCGCAATCTCGAATTTACAAATGCGGAAGTGGTCGCATTCTGCGATAACCTGTTCTGCTACTTCAGGATCAGAACGAAATGGTTCGGGCTCAAAATCGGCAAAGTTAATGCATCGCATAGATTCCTCGACATGCAGTTCTCTGGGTTCGCCATCCAACCCCACGCGTTCCCAATCGTATACTCGGTAAGTAGTATCTGAATTTTGCTGAACCTCCAAAATCAAATTACCTCCATCGATAGCATGAATGCGGCCACTTTCCACAAGAAGGGAGTCTCCGGCAAACGATGGAAATCGGTGACATAAATCAGCGAGGCATCCTTTATTCAACGCGCCCCCAAAAGACTCTTTGGAAACCCCCGATTTCAATCCAGCGATCAACCCTGCTCCGGAGGCGGCTTTCGCCACATACCAGTTCTCCGTTTTTGGTTCACCTCCGAGTTCATGCGCGATGGCTGAAGGAGGGTGAACCTGGAGACTTAGGCGTTCTGCGCAGTCCAACCATTTAACCAGAATCGGAAACGGTTTTGCGGAAGGCCAACTCGGACCAAGCAGCCAATCCGAATTACCTTCGATCAATTCGCGGAGCGTGCGATCCCTCAAAGGTCCTTCCGCTACGATCGATTGGCTCTCGGGTCTGTCCACAATTTCCCAAGTTTCGCCTATTCTTTTACCTTCGGGTAAATCCCGGCCAAATACTTTCGCAAGGCTACGACCTCCCCAAACACGAACTACACAAATAGGTGTGAACTTAACAACCGACATTGCTAAAAGTATCTTCAAAGATTGCGTTGCAAGGCAACGAAATCCTCTTATGCCTAGTCATAGTTAAAAAGGTAAGGGAAATCTAGTGGTGAAAAAAGGGATAGGTTCGGGGACTCCAAAAGCCTCTGTCGGAAAAATTACGCCTGTGCGACGACCATGGCTGGCGGCAGGTCTTGCTGTGGCTGCTCTTGTCTGTTTGGTAAGTCTGCTTGATTACGACGGGCAAGGACATGCAGACCCAAGTGTAGGGGAACCCCATTTACTAGGTGGAGTCGGAGAATTTTTGTCGGACCAGATGCTGGCCAGCTTGGGCTTAGGAGCATGGCTTTTGCCTTGGGCTTTTGGCTGTGCCTCGTTTCTTACCTTCGCCGAAAGCACAAAGTCCATGAGGGTTCGAAAGCTTGCCACCATCGGTTTGGTCATCATCTCAATCGCGGCTTTAGCTAACCTGAGAGACGCCGGATTCAGGGCCGAAGGCGGGGAACCTCTTCTCAATAAAGATCTCTACCGCCACGGAGCCGGCGGTTCCTTGGGTGGGGTTTTATATTCAGGTGTTCCGTTACACGCGCTGCCTGAGAATCGTTCGGGTGGCTTTTTAGGCCAATGGTTAGGGGGGTTGGGTACCGGGCTTCTGATGAGCATCACTCTTATCGGCAGTTTGCTTCTCCATTGGTCCGTCAAGCCAAACTTGGCGTTCGGCGGTCTGCCGGGATGGACAAGAGGCTTGAGAGAGCGTTTGTCTGCAGGAGCCAAAAACCCAAGTGGTCCAGAAGAAGCCCCAAAGGACAAGAAAGAGGAAAGTCCGTCGATCGGAGAACCAGAGGCGACGAGTGCCCAAAAGAAAAACTCCATTTTTAGCCGAAAAAAAGAGGAGGACGACATCCTCTTCGGAAAAGTTGGCTCGGAATCAGATGCCGTCGAGACAACACCCTCGCCACCAAAAACAAAAAAGGACACACAGAAAAAATCACTGCAGGAAGAACCAGACCTCTCTGCGAATGAGGAACATGACACCCCCGAACCTGAACTCAAAAAAGCGTTGGAGCCTGTGCCAACGGAGGTATTAGAGACAGGCGAGGACAAGGGAGTGGATGGCTTTAAGGTAGTAAGGGCAGCTAAAACCGAAAAAGCTGCTGACCTGTTCCCAGAACGAAAAGGCGACTATCACTTTCCCACTCTTGATCTTCTCATGGACCCACCCGAAGAAGAGGACTCTGCCGACGAAGATCATATGATCAAGGCCGTTCGGCTCAGGGAAACTCTAGCTCAATTCAAGATCGAGGTTGAGCTTGGCGAAGTTCACACAGGACCCGTCATAACGAGATACGACATTCATCCTGCAGCAGGTGTAAAAGTAGCAAAAATTGCAAATCTAGAAAAAGACCTCGCGATGGCCCTAAAAGCCGAAAGCGTAAGGATCATTGCTCCCGTTCCCGGAAAAGGATGCGTAGGCATCGAGGTGCCCAACGACAAACCCGGAACCGTCTGCCTTAAAGAAATTTTGGAATCAAAGGCCTGGGCAGATGCAAATGCCGAGATTCCAATTGTTTTAGGCAAAGAAGCCAGCGGTATTCCACTTGTAGCAGACCTTACAAAAATGCCTCACCTGCTGGTTGCGGGATCTACTGGTTCAGGCAAGACAGTTTGCATAAACACCATTATCGCATCCCTATGTTACCATTCGAGCCCCGAGGACGTGCGCTTTATCATGGTAGATCCAAAGATCGTTGAGATGAAAGTCTACAACGATCTTCCTCACATGCTCATTCCCGTCGTTACCGAACCCAAGAAGGTTCCGGGCGCGCTCAAGTGGTTGCTCATCGAAATGGAGCGACGCTACCAAATTTTCTCAAAAGTGGGTGCTCGAAATATCGCAGGCTTCAACGCTAAAATCTTAAAGGACAAGGAAGAAAAGGAAAAGGCGATCGCGCTGGAAGCCGAAATGACCCCCGAGGAGCGTGCTGCGTTGTCAAATATTGAGGTTCCTAGGGACGACAGTGTTTTGGAAATCCCGGAAAACAAACTTCCCTACATCGTCTGCTTTATTGACGAACTCGCCGACCTTATGATGGTGGCGCAAGCCGATGTCGAAACTGGGATTGCTCGCTTGGCCCAGTTGGCTCGAGCGGCAGGTATACACCTAATAATCGCCACCCAACGTCCATCTGTCAATGTCATCACCGGCGTTATCAAGGCGAATCTCCCCAGCCGTATCTCTTTTCGTGTCGCATCCTATCGAGACAGCCAAACCATACTCGACTCCAAGGGGGCGGAAGCATTAATCGGGCGAGGTGACATGCTTTTTATTCCACCTGGCAGTCCAGTATTTATGCGAGCACAAGGAGCATTCGTCAGCGATGATGAAATCAATGGCATTGTAGAATACTTAAAACGAAACGGCCCGCCGGAAATTATTGAAGAAGTACGTGCTCAAGTAGAGGCGGCGGGCCAAGAAGAAATTCTTGGAGAAGATGGAGATAGCGACGAAGATCCCATGGTCAAGAGAGCCATTGAGATAATTCGTACCACCAAACGCGCCTCAACCTCCAACCTGCAAAGAAAACTGAGCATAGGCTACAATCGAGCTGCTCGCATAATGGATGAGTTGGAAGATCGCGGAATGGTTGGGCCTGACAATGGATCACAAGGTAGAGAAATTCTCTTGGACTTGTGACACATCAACTGGTTAAGGTAAGTCCATGAAAAAAAATCTTAGACAGTTGCTGATTGAATCCCGCCGCCTGTTGTGTCTTAAGTTAACTTAATCATGGCATCCATCGGACAAAAGTTGGAAGAGGCTCGTAATAGAAAAGGCATTTCTATACGCGAAGCGGAAGAAGCTACCAAGATTAGGGGCCACTTTCTTGCGTCTTTTGAAAAAGATGTGTTTGATGTAGATTTGCCGCCGGTTTATTTGAGCGGCTTCCTCAAGAACTATGCTCGTTTTCTTGGGCTAGATCCTGAGGCGGTCCTCGCAGAGCTTGACGTCTTGTTGCCCAGTCGCTCGGGCAAGGCCGCCAAAAAGTCACTAGGTTCAATTACCTCAGGCAGTGAAGGTGGGGAAACCGAGGTCGCCTCTGGTTCCGTGACTCAATCGGTAGCAACAGAACCTCGTCGCGGATCACCTCTTTCTAGCTCTGAACAAACCAGTACTCAAGGGGTTCTCAAGCCTGTCATCCTAATTACTTCCGGGGCATTGGTTCTCGTCGGCATTATTGTCGCCTTGGTTCTCGTCTTAAGCAAACCGGATGCTCCAAACTCTCCTCCCAATAATTCAGTTATTACTGAAAGAGGGACGACAGCGGCAGATTCGGACGGCAGTGCATCTGTTAACAAAATTACGCTTCGGCTCGCGGCCTATGGGCCCATTGAGCGGCTTATTCTTTCAGACGATGGAGCAAAGCCACAAAAAATATACTATGAGCGAAGCTCCCTAAAGGCAGGATGGGAAGAAAGCTTCAGTATCAATGGTTCTTTCCGCTGCTATGCCTCCTCTCTGGAAAACATTCGCTATATAATCAACGATGGGCAAGAGCTTGTTCCACAGAAAAGCGGTTCCGGCTATTTTGTTTGGCCACTGGAAGGAGAATAACCCACCTCAATCTCGGGCTGCCGGGGTAATGTCTACTTTCAGCGTTTCGCCTTTGCGATTGACCTCTATAGTCGCGGCAACCTTTGGCTTCAATTCACCGATGGCATCGGTATAGTCGTAGACGTTTTCCACTTTCTTGCCCGCCAAGCCGATGATTACATCACCACCTCGAAGCCCCGCCTTTTCCGCCGGACCGCCTTTTGCAACACCAGACAGCAAGACTCCCTTCAGGTCGCCTTGAGAGTAGTCGGGAATCGTTCCAAGATACGCCGTAAGGCGCCCACGACTTTGCCTTTTGGGGGCAGACGATGATTTGTAGGGGATTGGGCCATCGCGTTGCAGGAGTTCCATGGTTATTCGGGAAAGAAGTTTGCCACAATCGGCAGCTGCTTCGTAATTTAGTTTATCCGCCGTATCCGTTGGGGAATGATAATCTTGGTGAAGACCAGTGAAGGCACTAAGTATTGGAACGCCCCGAGAGTAAAAAGACGTGGTATCGGTTGGCAAATGGCTGTCGTTTTGTGGATTGAGGTTCAACCCCACGGGCACATTCGCTTTTTCGATTATCGAAAGCCATCCCTCACCCGAACCGATACCATGCAGGGTAAGTTTCTCTTTGTAACGACCAACCATGTCCAGATTCAGGTAGGCAATAATGGGTAAACTCGCGTTGTCGTCGCGTGCCTTAACTTTTGTCTCGAGCTCGCGGGCGTAATGCGCCGAACCGACAAGGCCTATTTCTTCGCCCGACCATGCGGCGAAGCAAATATCGAAATTCATCTTTAGCAAACCACGCTTTTTGAGATCCGCCAAAAACTGGGCTATCTCCAAAAGAACTGCAATTCCAGAGGCATTGTCGTCGGCACCAGGATGAATTTTCTTTTTTGCATTTTTCTTTGCTCGAGATCCGACTCGTCCCTTGCCGACATGATCCAGATGAGCTCCGATCACAATAAATTGCTTCGAGGGTTTCTTGCCTGCCCGCAACCATCCCAAGATATTTCGCCCCGTACCTTTTTCTCGAATTATTTCTATTTCTGATTCCAACTGAACCCCTTTGAGAGGAAAGCCCATTACAGGTTTCCCTTTGTCGAGTGCGTTATGCACTGCCTGCAGATCCTTTCCGGCTAAAGTAAAGATATTTGAGGCAAGCTGATCATCTATTGACGCAGCCAGTAGAGACATTCCGGAACCAGTGGCATCTGGGAAGAAGCTCACCAGTTCCTTTCTGTTCTCAGCGTTTGGACCCGTTACAAATAGTACACCCGCGGCTCCAAGGTCCCGGGCAATAGAAGCTTTTTTTCGTAGGGCTGCATGGCTCGCAAATTTATCTTTTCGTTTCTTCTCCCACCCATTCGGCAAATAGCGAAGCACAATCACCCATTTGCCTTTTACATCCAGATGAACGTAAGAATCGTATTCTGAAAATCCGTCCACAGGTGGAGTTTGTAGACCGTAGCCGGCAAAAATCACATCTCGCGAGTCCTTGGCTCCAGTATCGGAAAAGGCGATCGGTCGCCAGTTCTTGCCTAACTCAAAAGCAATACTTGTCTTGTTCTCAATTCGCAGAATATTTCCCTTTCCGAGCCTTACTTCCTTTGTAAATGGGAATGTTTGAAACCAGGATCGATTGCTTCCCGCAGGCTCGATACCGTAAGAAGCAAGAAGATCGGCCACGTACTTGGAGGCCAATCGAGCTCCTTTTGATCCCGTGAAACGACCCTCCAGTTTTTCAGAAGCAAGGTATTCGACATGAACCCGAGCGTCCGCAGAATCAATTTCCGGAGAAGAGCGGTGCTCGGTGACCGACTCTCGCAGGTCCTCCGATTTATTGAGCCGAGGGACATCACTGGCAGCAGCGAGTAAACCCATCGCCGCTTCGTGATTCCATCCGGCAAGGTGAATCTGGGACTGCTTTGCAGCTCCTCGGTTACTCGTCCAAGACAAGGATTTTCCATCTGGCGAAAAACAGGGCAGACCGTCAAAACCATCTGTAAAAGTAACGCGAGCAGGTTCTTTAGTGCCCTTTGCGTCGACAAGATAAAGTTCAAAGTTCTGAAAACCGTGTACATTGGTTGAAAAGATTAAGTATTTTCCCGAAGGATGAAAGAATGGCGCCCAAGACATCTTCCCGAGATTTGTTAGCTTTCTCTGCTCAGACCCGTCCACATTCATGACATAGATTTCAGCCTGGTGACCGTTTTCGGAAAATCGCCGCCAACATATCTGGGTGCCATCGGCATTAAAGAAGGGTCCGCCATCGTAGCCCGCAACATTCGTGAGACGTCGCAGGTTGGAGCCATCCGAATTCATAAGGAAAATTTCGGAAAAATAGGATTTGTCCCGTTCCAGAATTTTCTTCTCTTCTTCCGAAAGATCCCGTTCGTAAGCTTGGCGATTGGAGGAAAATACTATAAGATTTCCGTCTGGGGAATAGCATCCCTCGGCATCGTAACCGCGGGCATTTGTAAGGTTGCGAAGATTTCCGGACTTCAAGTCTTTTTCAAAAATTTCGTACCACTCGTCGTAGTCCCATGAATACTTTCGAGCCTTGCCTGACTCACGGAACTCCAGTTCCGCCTTCTGTTTGTCCTTCGCAGCCGGGTCTTCGTGACTGGATGCGAAAAGAGCCTTTTCCTCGACCGGATGAAGCCACGAGCAGGTCGTCTTGCCTGAACCCGTGGACACAAGATCCGTTTCACCCGTTACCAAATCGAGGACATAGATTTGATAGAAAGGGTTTTCAGGTAGCCGTTCCGATTGGTAAATAAGCTTCTTCCCGTCTGCTGAAAAATAGCCTTCGCCGCTACGCTTTCCCGCGAAAGTGAGTTTCCGCCCGCTCGAAATCAGTCGTCCCTCGCTTTCCTTGACTTGCTTTTCCGTTAGCTCCGACTCCAACCGCTCTGTAGCAGTCGGAATCGCAAATAGGGCCAGAGTGGTGAAAAAGGTTATGCTCATATTCAATTAAAAAGTCGGTTGAGGTTAGGAGCGAAACGATGTGGGCAAGAATAGTGGCTAGGGAATATTAAGGTTACTTGAATAACGCTGCCTCACTTGCTCGCAAGCCGGATCGATTGCAACACAGCAAATTTTAATGAAGGGCGAGGGGGTTAAAATCAGTTGCAATACCTTAACATTGGGCAAAACTTAATGCCTCGATATGAAAATTCACAATAGAGTTCTTATTGGTCTAGTTTGCATAATGGGACTTTCTCGTTTGGCTATCGCGGAAACCTCGTGGCCTGACTACCGAGGTCCCAAGCAAGACGGTTCCGTCAATGGCGTGGATCTCCCGCTTCAATGGAGCGAGGGCTATCAGGTCATGTGGAAAACGGTCGTTCACGGTCGTGGTTGGTCGAGCCCCGTAGTTGCCGACGACCAAGTGTGGCTCACTACCGCCACGCCCGATGGTCGGGAATTGCATGTCCTTTGTGTTGACGCCACCTCGGGAAAAATTCTTCTCGACCGTAAGCTCTTTCAAATTGCCAAGCCTCAATTCGCACACGCCTTTAACTCTTACGCATCACCTTCCCCGCTGATCGACAGTTCGCATGTTTATGTTTCCTTCGGTTCTCCCGGAACCGCTTGCCTCGACCTAAAGACACATAAGATCCTCTGGCAAAGAACCGATCTAGTATGCGATCATTTTCGCGGTGCGGGTTCATCACCTTTCGTTTTCGAAAATCTAATTATTCTCACCATGGACGGAGCAGACTACCAATACTTGATCGCCCTCGACAAGCTCACGGGGAACACAGTTTGGAGAACTGACCGTTCCACCGACTTTGGCGACCTCGACCCCAACACCGGCTTGCCCAAACGCGGTGGAGACTTCCGTAAGAGTTACGCCACTCCAGTCCTCGTGCAGGTCAAGGGACAAAGCCAACTCATCAGCCCCGGAGCCAAGGCTGTATTCGCGTATGACCCTCGCACCGGCAAAGAAATCTGGACTATTCGGTACGGCAACCATTCCAGTGCCGCTCGAACCCTTGTTGGCTATGAAATGGCTTTCATCAATACTGGCTACGGAAAGGCCGAGCTTCTTGGAATTCGCATCGACGGCAAAGGCGATGTGACCGACACGCACATCGTCTGGCGTCTCCGCAAGGGTGCCCCAAACAAACCTTCTCCCGTTCTTCACGATGGTCACCTTTACACTGTAACTGATGGCGGAGTTGCCTCCTGTATCAATCCCAAAACGGGCGAAGTCATCTGGCAGGCCCGCATCGGCGGAGAATATTCCGCGTCTCTTCTTTTATCCAAGGGAAATATCTACTGTTTTGACCAAGATGGAACCTGTTTAGTTTTTCAAGCCAACCCAAAGGAATTTAAGCAGGTTTCTAAATCGGAATTAGACGATGGATGCATGTCCTCTCCTGCGGTTTTTTTAAACTCACTTATTTTGCGCACAAAAACACATCTTTATCGCATTAAAAAGGGTAAATAAATGAATCGATTCCTTTTGTTAATCTCCTTCCTTACAACTTTTTTAGTAAGTTGCCGAGATGAGGAATCAACCGCTCATAAATCTGTGGCTCCACATGTGGAAACCGTACTTAAATCGGAATACAGCACATTGCAGGCTAAATATTTCGCAGAAAGTGCCGACTTTAACGAAACCCTAAAGAATCTAAAAGCCGAAATGCTTGCTGATGCAGAGAGCAGGCAGACAACGATCAAGGCATTGCAAGCCGATGGCACCCGAAAGCAGGCGGAAATTTCGTCACTGAAAGACTCCCTTGCAGAGAACCAAGCAAAGCTTAGTGACTGCAAAGAGATTGGCGTTGCCCTTCGTGCTGAATTAAAAGGGGCGAAAAATCTTGGATCATCCGAATATGCAGACATATTTGAACGCTCTGGAAATATTTCACACGAAGATGCGATTAGGCGCTTCGAGGTTTTTCTAGAAAAATATCCCACTGGTTCAGTCGCTCAAAAAGCTCAATCAAGAATTAATCACCATAAGAGACAAATGGTTATTGCAAAAAACCGAACATTTGCACGTCCGCTTCGCATTTGGCAAAGCCGTTTTCAGGCTGCCCGCCTGTCCACCTCCACCCAAGCTCGCTCAGCTCTAGAATCCCTAATCGGGCGAAAGGCTGACTCCGCCAAAAGAGGGTCTTCGTCCGAGTTTAAGGAAATCACTTATTTTTGGCGAGATTACACGTCCGACCTTTCGGGTGGATTTAGAGACCTCGTAGTCGAAACAGTAGACGACAAAATCACTAAGGTCTACTCCGGCGAAACGCTCAACAAGTAACAATCTATGCCTTCAAAGGCTGTATCCGACTCCCGCCGTCTGAGCCAGCTCACGGTCACGGGTCTCGTCGTGGCAAGCATGATAGGCACGGGGGTGTACACCTC